>JAEOUB010000120.1 GCA_016839545.1 Candidatus Kariarchaeota archaeon
ACCCCACAGAACTTCCTGCCGATATCAAGATAGCCTCAGTAGGCAATGTAGATGCAGGTAAATCCACACTCATCGGTGTCTTGCTCAAAGGCAATCTTGATGATGGCAGAGGCTCTGCACGATCGAGTGTTTTTCGTTTTCTGCACGAGCTTGAGAGTGGTCGTACCTCCTCTGTGTCAACCACAGTGATTGGTATAGACGAGAATGGCAAGATCATAAATCACAATCCAGTTCACCCTCCAACTGATATCGAGGTTCTGGAACGCAGTATCAAGACACTGAGCTTCCAAGATCTTGCAGGCCATGAGAAATATCTGAAGACCACGATCTACGGTCTGACTGGAATGGTACCCGACTATGCCATGCTGCTGGTTTCTGCCAACCAGGGAGTACTGCAGATGACCAAGGAACATTTGGGACTTGTAGTTGCCCTGAAAATACCGTTCTTTATTGTGATGACCAAGCTGGACATTACACCCGATCCGAGGAGAAAAACGACATTGGATGAGTTGAAAAAGTTGTTGAAAATACCGGGTGTGTCCAAAATTCCATTGGTTGTCAAGTCTCGCGAGGACTCAATTGTTGCATCTCTCAATATTCACCAGCAGAATGTGGTACCTATCTTTCAGATATCCACAGTTACCGGTGAGTCAATCGAGGAATTGACCCAGTTTCTTCAATTGCTCAAACCAACTAAAATTGATGAGAAGGCAGAGAAATTGCAGTTCCGTGCATATATTGATGAGATCTACCATGTCCAGGGAGTGGGTACTGTGGTATCCGGTATGATCTATTCAGGTAGACTTGCAGTCAATGATACCGTGCATTTGGGCCCATTTGACGACGGCTCTTTCAAAGAGGTTCGTGTCAAGAGTATCCACTACAAGCGAGTACCCACAGGTAGTGCAGTTGCGGGACAGGCGGTGACATTCGCACTGACCAAGTTCAAGAAGCAGGATGTTCGCAAGGGCATGGTAATGCTGAAGACAGAAGAGAAGCTTGGTGCTATCTACGAGTTCGAGGCTGAGATCTACGTGCTGTTTCATTCCACCACTATCAAGGAAGGCTACTCCCCTGTGATCCATGTCAAGTCCATTCGCCAATCAGCAGAGATGATCAATCTCGACAAGGATCTGATTCGAACTGGCGATCGTGCCATTGTCAGGTTCCGGTTCAAGTACCGTCCTGAGCATATTCAGGTTGGTCAGCGAATTGTTTTCCGTGAGGGCAGGACCAAAGGTATCGGTCTTATCACCTCGATAGGTCCCTATGATCAATAATTTTGTTACATCAGTGCTTGATAGTCTCAAGGTATTTGGCTGATTGCGTTTCAAGGTAGAGTTCATACATCTCTGCGTAGGGTCCCTCTTCTTCAAGTAATTCGATATGATTGCCCATCTGCACCAGCCTTCCCTGGTCAAGTACAATGATGATATCTGATTTGAGAATGGTGGTTAGTCGGTGAGCAATTGAAACCGAAGTTCTCCCCTGAAGCAGTACCTCGATGGCATCCTGTATCTTTGCCTCGGTGTAGAGATCTACTGCAGAAGTTGCCTCATCGAGGATCAGGATTTGCGGGTCTGACAGGAGGACACGAGCGAAAGAGATCATCTGACGTTGACCTGCACTGAGATTTTTGCCATTCTCCTCCACAATACTATCAAGGCCATCACCCTGTTCGATAAATTCTCTTGCCTGAACGGCATCAAGGACGGCCCATATCTCCTCATCAGTTGCCTTGGGCTTAGCAATGACCAGATTATCTCGAACAGATCCCTTGAACAGCAGTACTTTCTGTGATACCATACTCACGCTCTGCCTGTAATCCTGGAGATGATAGTCATGAATGTAGTTTCTATCAATATAGACTGCACCTGAGTTAATACTGTAAAATCGCATCAGGATACTGGCAATGGTGGATTTTCCAGCACCGGTATGGCCTACTATTGCCACTCTCTGACCGGCTCTGACATGAAATGAAATATCTCGCAATACAGGCTCATCAGGCAGGTAGGCGAAATTCACATGATCAAAGACAATTTCTCCCTGCAGAGCATTGACTGCCTTTCCATCCTCTCTCTCTTTGGCTGCAGGGTCCTTTGAGACCTTGGTTATTCGATCCAATGATGCAAATGCACCCTGGAACCGATGATAATTGTTGGCAATGGTAATCAGGGGCCAGTAGAAGTAGTTAGACAGGATCAGGAATAGGATCAACGTGGCCACTGGCATGTTCTGCTGTGTCACCAGCAGTGTTCCAATTGCCAGGATCAGCAGGGTGAACCCGTGCTTCATCAGGTCCGTGATGGGCCAGAAGATGAAGATGGCAAAACCACGCTTGATGCTTGCCCTGTATGTTGCCTCATTGACTTCTGAGAACTTGGAGAGGTTCTCCTGCTCTCGATGGAATGCCTTGGATATCTGGATCTTGGACATGATCTCAGAGAAATTTGAATTGACGGCTGCCAGCTTGACTCGCCAGTTCTCCGATACCTTCCGCTCAAAGCTTCCCAGGAAAAGTGAAAAGCCGATGACCACCGGGAATATCGACATGATTGCCAGTGTCAAGGTGACATTGAAGTAGAAGAATACCCCGATGACGAGGACCAGCCTGAACAGTGAGGTGAAGAAATAGGCGATGGACTGTGCACTTTCTGCCAGTTCTCGTGTATCATTGATCACCCGACTGGTAAGATCACCAGATTTCTGCTGGTCAAAGAAAGAGACACTGTTTTCCAGGATAGAAGAGAAGGCATCAATACGGATGTCCCTGATCACGCGGGCTGTGAGCTTTGCCACAAAGATAAACTGGATGACCCCAAAGAACCATGCCACGATATTGACCACAATATAGGCAACTATGATCTGGGTCAGCAGACTGACCTCTATGACATTGCCCAGCTCGATCTGCTCGATGACATAATTGATCAGCAGTGGAGCACCTGTGGCAAGCCCCACTCCCACCAGCAGGCCGAAGATAACACCTAATAGCTGCCAGCTATGTGGCTTGACATAGTTCCAGAACAGGGAGAATAGCATCCGGTCTCCCGGCTTATATCTGCTCGCAGTGGCAGTCATGACAATCCCTCCAGCAATGGTGGCAGTTCAAAATGGTTTTCAAACAGCTGCCGATAGTAGTCATTGCTCTGGATCAGCACCTCGTGAGAGCCGTAGCCCATGATCTTACCCTTGTCCAGGATCAGGATCTTGTCTGCCTGTGCTATGATGGCAAGACGGTGGGTGGTGATAATCGTCGTTTTCGTCTGGAGTATGGCTGAAATAGCATTCTGAATTTGGGCCTCTGTGCGTGCATCCAGGGCACTGGCTCCGTCATCGATAATGAGGATCTTGGGATTGATGAGCAGTGCCCGTGCAATGGCAAGTCGTTGCTGCTGACCTCCACTGAGCCGGACACCATTGTCGCCGATGAGTGTATCATAGCCCTCGGGAAAGGAGATGATGAAGTCATGTGCCTGAGCAATGCTGGCTGCCATTTCCACCTCCTCCTGACTGGCCTGAGGCTGCCCAAACCGTATATTCTCCATGATTGTATCATTGAACAGGAAGATATCCTGTTCCACAGTGGCCATATTTGACCGCAGGCTGATCTCGTCATAGTCCTGGAGATTATTGCCTCCCAGCCTGATTGTCCCCTCGTCGGGTAGATACAGTCGTTGTATGAGCTTGGTCAGGGTTGATTTCCCACTGCCAGGCGATCCAACAATTGCCAGTGTCTCAGAGTCCTCAATGGCAAAGCTGAGGTTATCTAGCACCTTCTCACCATTCTTGTAGGAGAAGCTGACATTATCAAATTCGATACGTGCTGGCTGATCATTGTAGACCGTGTTTCCTGAGACTGGAGGGGCAATATCCTGCTCGTTGATAAAATTCATCAGCCGTTTTGTGGCAGCATAGCCTCCCACAGAGACAAATGCAATCCATACCATCTCCTCTGCCATACCCAGCATGACCGATGCAATCGTGACAATCAGAACCATCAGCGGGATGGATATCTGGCCTATACTTGTCATGTAGAGCACATATGCCAGCAACCCGATGATGTAGGCCCGTGCAATCAGGTTGGGCCAGAACCAGGCACCGAGGACTCCCTCACGTTCCCTGACTCGTGCCTCCTTGTATGCCTGCTTGAGGAACTTGCGTTTGAACAGTGGATTGGCCGCATAGACCTTGATATCTCGCACTCCTGCCACACTGTCTGTGGTGACTGATGACAGCAAGGATAGCTCTCCCAGTGCCTGAGTGCTCAGAGGCTCCACCACTCTCCCATATATCATCGTGGCATAGAAGAAGATCACCAGAGTCACCAGACCCAGGACAACCAGCCAGGGACTCACTCCCCACATGGCATAGAAACCCACTCCCCAGACAGTGAACAGTGCCTGGATCATCCTGATACCGGGAGACAGAGCCATATTGACAGAGCGTGTATCATTGGTGGCACGGGCCATGATGTCGCCCGTATCCTTGCCATCATGATAGCTCAGTGACTTGTCCTGTAGGGTCGAGAAGAGGTCGTATGTCATATCTGTGGTAATCCTATGCGCCAATATCTCATTGACAAAACTGGTACTGAAGAAGAAGATCACCTGAAAGATAGCCAGGGGTATAATCAGCAGGTAGAGGTCGAGGACATCGGCCCATTTTCCTCCGGCCAACAATACACCCACAATATCTGCTGAGATGAATAGTGGGATCATGTAGAGAATAGGTTCAACTGCTGCGGATATGGTCGTGAAGAGTGACCGGATGGGGTAGCGTCTCATGTAGGAGATGACCCAGCGCAGTGGACCTGACATAGATGATTTGGGGACTTTCATAGATATAAATTATGGGTTGCGTTTGCTGGGCTGTCTTATCACTGTGTTTGCATTTGCCTACAAAATACTATCAAAAATATAGTGGCAATGAATAATTGTATAAATACTGGCTTGAGTCCCTCTAGAGTATGACTGGAGAGATTATTGAGAATATTGAGAAATCACCCTCCTCCCTGCGAATCTGGGGAGTTCATGGATCAGGTCTACTTGGAATGGTATTTGGAGTGCTGTGGATTGGTTTTCTGCTGGCAGTCAGCTATGTTGAGCCGATTGTACCTGATATCTTTATCGACAGCTGGTACACCATTGGGCTCTGGCTGATTATCACCACCTCTGTGGCCAGTTTCATGACTGGTCTATTCAAATTTGTAATTGGCAAGACACAGGGTACCCAGGCACTGGAGATAATCAAGGACATGGTCAATGTGATCTGTTTCTACCTGCTCTATGTTATCTTCCCCTTTGATTTTGGCGATTTCAATACCGAGGTGGGGTACTTCATGCTATTCCTAGTAATAGTCAGTGGCTTCTCGTCATTGAACAACATGGTCAAGACCATCAACTGGGATCCCAAGGATACTGTGAGTATCCACAAGACAGTGTAAAACATTACTTAATGGAGTAAGAGAGGGGGGGTTATGTCCCGGGTCAAACTCGACTTTTTCTCACTACCATGGATGGGAGATGATCCCCGACAGTCTCGATCTGCGGGTCTGATGGCAGTGGAGTACCAGGGTAAACTTGATCGTCAGCTGATGGAGACCACTATTGTGGATCTGATGCTCAACTACCCGTTTTTCTGCTCAACTATCTCAGAGGAGGATGGAGCGTATTTTTTCGAGGTACCTGACAACCTCACCCGCAGTGATATTCAGCAACGTATTCACTACACCACTGAGCCATTTGATGAGCTGTTTGCACGGGTAAGCATGGTAGAGTTTGACCTGCTAACTGATCAACTCTACCAGATGTACCTGATTGATCAGGGAGACAGTTTCATCCTGATG
>JAEOUB010000121.1 GCA_016839545.1 Candidatus Kariarchaeota archaeon
ACACCGTTAAACGAGATGTGTGTATAGGTCCATTCAAACCGGTCTCCTGCCTGGAATAAGCCTTCTGACCAGCTGAGTCGATCTACGGTCAGATTCTGTCCCTGTGCCGGGATCATAAGAAGTATTGCCAGAAGGCCAAAGAAGGCAAGATGTCTAGTCTGCATTATAGAATGATGAAGAGAGAGATTGAATTTAAAGGGTTATTCAGAAAAATCTAAGTGATCTACTTGGAGAGTCGCTGAGCTTCTCGACCCATGTGATAGACAATCAGGACACAGTCCACCTTGTTCATGATACGATATGCCAGTGGAGTTCTTAGCCGGTTTCTGAAGCCCTCATCATAGGTGTGCCCAATCAGAATGGCGTCTGGCTCTCTACCCTGTGTGGCCGATACAATTGAGCTGGTGAAGTTGTGACCAAAGAGAACAATGGGTCTCACTCCGGGCAGTTCAACCTTGTCTGCCAGATCTGCAACATACTCGTCAAAATTGTCAATTGACTCAAGAATGGCAGGATGCTCTGACACACCATCAAGTGGGACCAGTAATGGCACATTGATGTAGTGGTAGGCAAACACACTGCTAGCAGTGCCGAAGGAGTCGAGGATACGTGCCCAACGGGCAAGATAGCTGTCTCGGATATCACCTGAGAAGAGGACAAACATGTCATCTATGTCACCATATCCCTGACCGTAGCGTGCAGGGTGTACCTGGATCACTGGACAGGGAACAGTGTTGACCACTTTCTCTGTCATGGAGGTGTTCATGAGACGATCCCAGACTGAATTCTGACGTCGGGAACCCATGATAATCAGCTGGTAGTTATTCCTGTTGTAGATCTCAATGAGCTTATCAAAGGGATCTCCATCCTCCTGTATACGGCTGTACTTGACAAAGTTATTACCCAGGATGGTTTTTGCCTCGTCAAATACAGCGGGATCACCGCCCACATTGACCATATCGACATGAATATCATACTTCTCTGCCATGGCAGAAGCCAGCTGGATTGCCTGTGACTCGTGCTTCTTACCCGAGACAGTGACCATGATACGCTCAAGGTTCTCATAATCCACCACAATACCCTCGTGGAGATTGAAGGTGGGTACCTCGTGCCTTTTGATAGCATCCTCCATGGGTGGGGGAATAGCTGGGGGCTGGAAATCAGCCTCTTCTCTGAGGCGATAGCCGTTAAAGACTGCCCAGAAGAGAGAGCCAAAGAGAAAGATCACCAGGATAACAAGTGCGAGTCCCTTCTTCTGGTCGATAATGAACCAGATATCAATTCCGATGTAGAGGACAATTGCAATGGCAGTGAGAATTGGCATCAGTTTCTTTCTGCCTTCAAATTCACTGATGGCGGTATAGTTGACAATACCAAAGATGGCCAAGAAAATAATAGACCCTGCATTGGCAATAGACTGGATGTCACCGATGAATGTGAACAACCAGGAGATTGCTGCGGTGGTGATAATAGAGATCCATGGTACCTTGTTTTTCTCACTGATCTTGGCCAGTGAGTCGGGGAATCCTTTCCACTGTGCCATAGTGTATGCCAGACGTGAAGATCCCAGGAGGGTTGCATTGATTGCAGAGGATGTTGATGCCACAGCGCCGAGGGTGATAAGCAGCACTGCAAACCATCCCCAGGGAGTTACAAGCTCGATGAGAGCTGCTTCTGAAAGGTTTGAAGGATCGTCTGCCATACCAATAGCTGCAAAAGCCACACCCATGTAGGTGAGCGAAACCACGATGATAGAGATCAGCATACCCAGGGGAATATCTCTCCCTGGATTCTTCATCTCCTCCGCGGTATTTACGATCACCTGGAACCCCTCGTATGCCACGAAGATAACAGCAGCTCCAATGAAAATATTGGCAACACCATTGGGAGCGATATTCTCAGCAGTAAATCGATCGTAATCGACAAAGAACAGACCAACGATAGCGAAAAACAGCAGTACACCGACTTTGAAAGCCACAATAATATTCTGGATCAGCCCCGTCTCCTCGACACCTCGCAAGTTGATGTACATGAAGACAAACACCACAACTGCAGAGAGTAATCGCTGAATTGAGAGGAGCTCTGGCTGACCTGATACCTCGAAGAGATCATGGTTGCCTGTCCAGCCTGCCAGTGCCTCAGTTGTGTAGATACCAAAGGTAAAAGCATAAAGCGCGATGGTCACCGAGTATCCCAGCCACAGAAGTACGCCCACACCATTACCAATAAGCGGGTTGGGGAACGTCTTCCTGAGGAAGATAAACTCACCACCAGACGAGGGGTATCTTGCCGCCAGACGCACATAACTGAAGGTCGTAAAGAAAGCAATTGCACCGCCTATTCCAAATGAGAAGACGGCTCCGGGTCCTGCAAATCCTGCGAGGAACCCGAGTACAGTAAATATTCCTCCGCCTATCATAGCACCTACGGCTACCGAGATGGAGTTAACGAGGCCAAGTTCTTTGGCTAACTCAGATTCGTATTCAGAAGTGACATGGTCTAACGACATAAAATCACAAATATTTCTAAAAAATGGGGGTATATAAGTTTCAACAAACATATTTCAAGGCTAGACTAAATTTCTCCACAAAATATTGGGCAATTGTGTGGAAAATTACCAATATAGTCCCTGTACATCCCTAATTGTAGCGGGAGGCAGATTATTGGGGGAGTTGTGGTGGAGTACACATTATACCATATTAGGGGGTTCCACTATAACTATTATAGAGGGTTCCAATCCAGTTGAATAATTCAGTCGAATTTACTATTCACTGAAATATTTAGCAGGGCGAATGATTTAAATATTTCAGAACCCGCTGATGAATACTGAGTAATAAAATTCAGCAAGAGATACTAAAGACTGAATTTTACTCATCAGGGTGACAGCTATGCAAATAGACATATTTCTCGACAAGATTGCCAAGGAAATCAGTACCGATCGTGCTGGTAGCAACTATGCTAATGAAGTATCCCCGAGGTTTCAGACCACGGGTGGTACACGACTCAACATCAAGGAAGTGCAGACCAAGAATGAGTTTGTCGGTGCCCTGCACGTCTGCCATATTCCAGGCAAGTTCCTGACTGTTGATCGTATCCTGGGCAAGAGAGGGAAGTACAATAAAAGCCGCCGAATCCTGTATGACCTAGAAACACGTTCAGGTCAGATTGGAGCAGCCCTCTTTCTGGCACTGCTCAAAATTGAGAATGGCGACCGATTCTCCAAGCACCAGTTTATAGAAGAGGTGGAGAAGGAGTATTTTCTGACACACGATATCATAGTACCCACTTCTGAGATCACTGAGGTACTCTCACGCATGTTCAGAAAGACACTCGATAATTTCTTTGGAATCAACGGCAGGTATTTTGCACGCTACAATTTTCTGCTGAAATTCACCGAACTGGAACCTAGCAGGCGAGATGCATACCTGGAGTTCAAGAACAGGATTGATAAGACCAGTAGCGAGATCATTCATGGACTTAACAGCCCTAATCCCACATACGCATAACTTGCATTTTAGTTTCCAAATCGGTCCATTCATTTTCACTATTAATCTTTATATGCATTGAAGTCCCTACCGGGGTAATGAAGGGACGAATCATAACAATTATTTTATTCTCACTTCTCATTTCCGCCCCCTCGGCCATTGCAGAGGAGAGCGAGCTCACAGGAGCATTCTTCTCTGGTGAATTACAGGTTGGTGATGTCTTCACGTGGAATGTTCTGGAGACCTTTGATTTTGAATTGCCTGATACAGTCACTATTGAGGTAGTGAAAGAGGCTGGTAACCTGATAAATGCAGATGGAGAGTTCACAGAGATTTTTACTGAATATTTCTCGTTAAGTACTGTTGATTTGAACAGTGAGCTGATGTATGCATTTGTGTCTCTAGTATTAATTGAATATGACAATGGAACCAGTATCAATGTTCCTGAGGATTTCTGGATCTTCCTCGTAAATGATGATTTCTACTTTGCAGACGCAAATGCAGAGATGCAGATAGACATTGCCATCACAGGAGATTACGTCACATATGATGCATATCTTGTATATTCAGAAAGTGATAGGTCCGAATTTCA
>JAEOUB010000122.1 GCA_016839545.1 Candidatus Kariarchaeota archaeon
ATACTGGGTAAATGCTCCTTCATCGGAAAGGAAATCGATCTTGATATCAAACTCGATGTATTCAGGTGTAGCGATATACTCATAGTCAATATTCTGAACCGAGATGTACCTGGCATTATTTCGAGCCTTGAATTCAGGAGCAAGTGACTCTGCAAGCTCCATAACACTGTTCCGACCTCGTATCGTCCCCCAGAGTTCTTTAGCTGAATCACCGACCATACTACCTCTCGCTCTTTGATAATTTTTTACCTATCGCTCAGGCTTTGTTCCTCTGCTAGGATTGTAGTTCTCAAAGGTAATATCCACATGATATGTACGTAGTTCGATACTATATATTAGAATTAGAAAGTCTATAGTGTATGACTGACACTTTCTCAAACATGTTTACAGTACTCAAAAAGCTTGGTGATGTCTCAGAGGGGCAGGTGCCTTTCAAAAATGGAAAATTATCAAAATTCAATGGTAAAGTATCCTCAAAGGTGGGAAATACAGAGGTGAACCTGGGTATCCTGCACTATGACTGGAACCGAAGCATTGGCGTGGATAAGATCAATCAGGCCATTCAACAGACTGAGAAAGCTGGTCTTGATGGTGCTCTTATGGTTGCACCCAAATTTTCAAGATCTGCCATTGAGCAGGCATACCGCATTAATGATAGTACCAACAAAAGAATTTTGCTCATGGAAGAAGACGAGATCAACGCTGCCTTTGCCCAGATGAGTGGAACCAACCTAAATGCCTAGAACGTCGATTGAAGTCTCCATCTTCTAAAATGTTGTATTTAGCTCTGTACGATATTCCTGACTCAACTCCCATTTCTCGGACCTGCGGAGACCTTTACTAGGTGTATTTCTGACCTGATTTACGAATGTCATATCCCTCAATTCAACTCCCACTCAGGTTGTCGATTAGAGGAATTATGAGACGAGAGCGTCTGTCTGTACATATTCTTACACACACAGAAGTGCAATATAATACAACCAGACGGAAATATGCACGGTTTCAATTCGATTTTATACGGATATTGGGTAAAATCGAGTGAGAAAATTACCATGTCTGAGAAATCTTTTTATGCTCATTCCGATAACTTTCATTGAGTCTGTTAGGAACTAAGCTTCTGGCGGGGTTTTAGACAGGCTAGGTGGAAAAAACAAATGGCACGAAAGAAAAAAGCAGCTGCTAAAAAACCAGCAAAGAAAGCATCTAAGAAATCAGAAATTTTGGTCGTTCAGTCCAAAGTTCGTGAACACGTAAAGGGTCTTGGTGACTTCAACATTGGATCTGACCTCATGGGTGCAGTATCCGCACGTGTTGAGTCCATGCTCGCCGATGCCTCCAAGAGAGCAGGCGACAATGGTCGAAAGACAATTCAAGCCCGAGACGTCTAAATCTTTAATTCTTAGATAACAAAACAAAATAGTCAATATTATGAAAAATACCAAAGGAGTATTTCAGATTTAACTGTAATTTCCCTAGAGTATAACAGATGTGTTTCTCTCTAACCACTGATCAAATGCAGGATGACGTGTGAACTCAGAAATCCTGTTGGCCTGTCTGAAAGCATCATAGGTTTCTTTGACAAGGACAACTGCGTAATCAGAAAACCGGGAATCCTCAAACTGTGCTGTATAATTGAAGAAACCGTTGATTCGTGCATCGACAGGATTTTCAAGCAATGATCGGATGATCCCTGCCATCAGTACATACTGAGCATCAATAGTCTGGGGTAGATCATAGGGCTTACCATCAAGAATATCTGAGGGGTCTGGAAGCTCATCTCTGTAATTGAGGAATGCCAGAAATTGTTGTGATGCAGAGTCACCCACAGTACCCTGGACTGTGTTCATGTATAACCGCAAATCCTCATCACGTAGTTTTTTCAGACGTGAGGTGAATGACCAGGATCTTGGGGAAGGAAAAGCAGTGCTGTTGGTGCGTGGATCGAACCTGATCAGCATGTCAGGGTGCATACGCAGAAATGAGATGATATAGGCATCAATGTTGTTTCTCCATGCCCAGCTTGTCCAGTCCTCAATCTTGGGGACAATCTCAAGGTGAGTAAATCGGTTTGCAAGTGCTGTTGGCAGTCTGTAGGCCACAGACCTGTCTGATACTCGGTTTCCTGCAGCTATAACAACCCATCCCATTGGTAAAGAGTAAGTACCGATCCTTTTGTCAAGAATAAGCTGATATGCAGAAGCCTGAATTGCAGGAGGGGCAGCATTGATCTCGTCCAGGAACAGGATTCCAGGGGGTGCATCGGCTGCAGGTAGAAAGTCTGGAGGTAGCCATCGAGCGACATATTCCTCTTTGTCCACCATGGGCAGTCCACGAAGATCTACAGGATCCATGAGTGGTAGACGTAGATCTACCATTGGCATCTCTTTCTCTGCTGCAAGCTGTTTGACCAGGTCGGATTTTCCAACTCCTGGCGGTCCCCAGAGGAAGATACCCTGGCTCAGTTTATTGTCCTGTGTATTGGAAATCTCATCAAATAAGGACCGAATAATAATTTTAGCGTCTTCTACGCTAACAGTGGGCATTGAATCTTGACTCATCGCTAGGCCTCAGTTATCTCTAGATATCCCATGTGGTTTGGTCTAATAAAATGATTACCTTCAGATAAAAAACCGTTTTTCGCAATTCTAAGGAATGAATTCGGGGTATCGTTTTCAATGTATTCGACAAAGGTTTAAATTGGTGATAATCCTCAATTTTTCAGTCTGGGGACTATATATGAAATGGAAAACAATTATCACATTCTCGGCCCTGATCTTGTTACTTTGCACAGGTATGATTTCGGGGAGTCATTCGATTACCGAATATTCAGGCGAATATGCAACAGATCTAGTTGTGTTCGAGTTTGAACTCGTAGAGGCGGTAGATGAAGAAGGTTGGCTTAAGTTCTATTGGGGATTCAATACGACAGGAGAGAGTATCCGGTTTGAACTCGGCGATTCTGTCATAAGTGAAGATTATGAGGACGTATACCATGATGATGTCTACCTAGTTCCATTGGACATATTCGTCAATGATGATGAATTGGATAGGAATGTTAATGCTTCATTGTATGACTACTGGGAAGCAATATTCTGGAATAATCTTGTCTTACCCATCGAGGATGGCCAGTATAACAATTTTGATGTTCTTGAGGACCAGGATCCGGCTACCTGGGACGTACGCAAGGCTGATGGAGAAGTCTCTAAATTCAGTACTCAATCTGAGATCGTTTATGACTACATGACAGGAGTCATGGTATCTTGGATCTATTCAGTGACCTATCAATTTGAGCTCGTGCTGAAGACACCTCTAACACAGACATCTGAGACAGCAGATATTGAAACTGAGACATCTGAGGGAGGTCTTCTCGACAATACGAACCTTTCACTGTCTGCAATTCCTCTGTTTCTGGGGGTATTGTCATTCTCTCTAATCATTCGAAATAAGAGAAAATAACCGAACACAGAATCTAAGATTTAACATAACGTGGATACGTCAATTTAGCATCACGTGCAGTCTTAGGGTCTATATCAAGGGTAATCCAACTACTCTCTTTGTTTGTCTCTGCAAGAACATGTCCGTCAGGATCAATTGCAAAACCGTGACCTGCAAGGAAAGTTGTATTATCAGGGGTCATACCATAATGGTTGGATGAGAGGGTGAATGCCCCACTCACTATTGCGGCTGTTTGACAGCCATTTCTCCATTTATTGATGGTTTCAAACGGAGTGGAACGGGGGACCAGTAGTAGATCAATACCCTGCTGACCCATGTCACGCGCATGGTTGAGGAACCAGAGATCGGTGCAGATCATCACTCCCGCTGTGAGGTCTCCAATTTCAAATGGCTCAAATCCTATGGGTGCAGACTGGTACCAGTTTGCCTCCCAGAAACCCTCCTCGTTGGGCAGGTACCGCTTGCCATGGACATGTGTTATCTCACGGTTATGGTAGACCCATCCCACGTTGTGATTGGCTTCCCCATCACGATAGGGTGTGGTACCAACAACATAGGCAGCTTTGAGGTATTCAAGGCGACTGATCCACTCGTCATGCAGCCTGATAGATTTCTCCCAGCGATCTCTGTCATAGTCAGGAGAAGCACAGTTCCAGATATCAAATGGCATCTCTGGGAGGAGCAGGATATCAGTTGGGGTTGCATCAAGATATGATCTCAAGGTGTCAAATGAGTGTTCCAGTGCCTCGAGAGAGCTGGTATCCCACTGACCAAATGTGATCTTGACCATAG
>JAEOUB010000123.1 GCA_016839545.1 Candidatus Kariarchaeota archaeon
AAGGAGAGATGGTCATTGATGCCATGAACACAATGGGAGTGGATGCAGCAGCAATGGGAAATCACGAACTTGATTTTGGCGCGAAGTGGTTGGACAAACTGGATTCGGTACGAGATCACCCTTTACTGTCAGCAAACACGTACGAAGCTGGAACTGATGAAGTTCCAGATTTCCTTGATCCCTGGGTCGTTTTGGAACGTAATGGGATCAACGTCGGAATAATTGGGTTAACTACCACACTATCGGATTTTGATTTTCTAAAAGACCAGGTGAGATTCGAGGGGTATGAGGAATCCGTGAGAGGTGTTTATGATGATGTCATCAATGCTGGAGCGGATATTGTCATAATTCTTGCACACGAGGGAGCAAGTGTACTTAATTCATTGGCGTCCAAGATAGCTGATCTGAACATTGCTTTAATTATCTCAGGTCATCTTAATGCTGCTGTAGTCGAAACGACAAGTGGGATAACACTTGTAGAATCAGGAGCTAAATCCCAGAATTTTGGCAAACTGGAACTGTATGTGGATACTGAGACAGATCAGACTACAGTAATCTCTGCTGATGTTAAAGATACCAATCCGACAATCGAAGAGAATGAAGCACTCCTTACCGTCATGAAAGCATGGCATGAACGGATACCAACAGCGAATCTAGAAATTTCTTCTTCACACAAAAATTTGGATCAGAACGAAATGGGCAAACTCCTTGCAGATAGCTATCTCCACTATTTCAGAGTGGAATATGGGTTGGAACCAAACATTGCTCTGCCCAACCGAGCTCGAACCTTATTTGAGGGAGGGACCATAACTGTAGGTGATGTATTTTCTGCATTTCCTCACAATGATACTCTTGTCAATTTCACAGCCTCTGGAATGACAATACGTTCTAGCTTGGCTTCAGCAGCTCAGGGTCTGGAAAACAGAGGAGGACAGCTTTACATTCTTGTGGGAGATAATTACGAGGTGATGGATACCTCCAAAAATTATTCAGTTATTGTAGATAGTTTCACGTATGAGTTATTGTATAAAGATTTGTTCGAAGCCACCTACTGGGATATGCGTTATTCCTCAGCGGCGGTCTGCTATATTGCAGGACTTGACAGCGTGGAGAACCATATAACATTCAATGAGGGATACCTGCCCGGAGACCACAGTATGGGATCCTGTCAAGACATTAATACTGAACCAAGACCTCATTCAGTGGGCAATCCTGAATTAACGTATGTTGATGAAGTTGTGAAAATGTCATGGGAACCAAACACTGAGAGTTATTTCCAAAATTACGTTGTGCATCGGAATGGGTCAATGATTATTTCAAACAGGCTAACTGCAAATATTGATCCTGATGTTCAGCCTGGAAATACCTACCAATACGAGGTCAGGGCTCAGGGAGAGGATGGCCAACTCAGCCTCCCGGTATTATTTGAAATACAGATTGAAGCCTTACCTGACAATACAATAACAGAAATTGAAACAACATCCGAAAGCATCACGACATCTCAAACCAATTCAGGAGTATCATTTCCATGGCGTACTGGTATATTCTTCCTCGCAGTCCAAGGTTACTACTACTTTAGAATGCGAAACAGAAAAAGAAAGTAAGTGGTATACTCCCGATTGAATCTTATTTCACTTTTTGGAATAACTCGTGACAAGGTACATATCCGAAGAGCCACCTTTTTTAACTGTCTTCAACACATGCTATCATATGTCATCTATAGGAGTATCAATTGCCGGGGGAGGTCATTCCCGGTTCGGCAAGAGAGAGTCCAGTGGGCTACGTGAACTGGCCCATGAGGCCGCTTCAGAATTATTTAACGATACTAAACTTGACCATAGTGATATTGACGCCACAGTCATCGGGATTGCAGCCTCAGAGTTTGATGGTCAGGGAGCACCTGCTGCACTGATCAACCAGGAACTTGGGTTGGCAGGAAAGCCTACCATACGCGTGGAATCAGCCTGTGCCACGGGTACAGCAGCCATTATCACTGCAGTCAATATGATCAAGTCCGGCATGCGGGACACCGTTCTCGTGGTTGGTGTTGAGAAGATGACTGCGGTGTCTTCAAGTGTTGCCACTGAACTCATGGCAAGGGCCGGAGATCTCCGCTGGGAATTCCCCTTTGGATCATCATTCCCTGGCTATTATGCTATGATGGCCAGTGCTCACATGGCAGAGTATGGCACAACCAGGGAGATGCTGTCCTCAGTTGGTGTGAAGAACCATTTCTACGGTTCCAAGAACAAGAATGCACATATCCAGAAGGCAATATCACTTGAGGAAGCCATGGGTGCCGTCAGGATTGCAGATCCTCTCAACCTCTATGACTGCTCACTTATCTCTGATGGAGCTGCTGCAGTTCTCCTGACAAGAGATGATCTTGCATCCAAATTCACAGATGATCCCATTGCCATCAAGGGAATTGGGATGGGTTCTGATACCATGAGAATGGCCGATCGTACATCTCTGTCTGAACTCAAAGGTGCTCAGGCTGCAGCGAAGGAAGCGTATGCTATGGCAGGTCTTGAGGCAAAGGACATGGACCTTGCTGAGGTACATGACTGTTTCACGGTTGCAGAGATCATGGCCATGGAAGACCTGGGCTTCTATGCCAAGGGAGAGGCGGGACCTGCAGTGCTTGATCAGCAGACCTATGTCGGTGGCAAGATACCCATCAACATTGATGGGGGACTCAAATCCAAGGGACATCCCC
>JAEOUB010000124.1 GCA_016839545.1 Candidatus Kariarchaeota archaeon
GATCATGATGCAATCAATCAAAATGATTGTGTATTTGTTTCTTCAATTTGCCTTCAGATTGGTATATCATGTTAGGCTAGTTCAGTCGCAATTCTATCTTTTGCAAGCTGGCAGTAGCTCTTATCAATATCAACCATGATGTAATTACGAGAAGTCTGAATTGCTGCAATGGCTGTTGTTCCTGCTCCTGAAAACGGATCTAGGACGACATCACCAGCAAATGAATACATCTCAATCAGGCGTTTTGGAAGTTCTACAGGAAATGGAGCAGGATGGCCTACCTTCTTGGCAGATGCTGTTGGAAATGTCCAGATACTCTTGGTTGATTCGAGAAAATCATCTTTTGAGATGGTATCAGTTTTATTGTGTTTGGAGTTCTTCCTTGAAAATTCACCCTTTGAGTAAATGAGAATATATTCATGAACATCTCGCAATGTTGGCGAAGATGCTGATTGCCATGATCCCCATGCAGTTGAGGTGCCAGCAGAAGCTGCTTTGTTCCAGATTATCTCCCCTCGCATGAAAAAGCCAAGATCGATCATCATAGAATTGATATACGTACTGAGTGGAATGTATGGTTTTCTTCCGACATTTGCAACATTAATACAAACACGTCCACCTCTGATTAAGACACGATTTACCTCTTGCATGACCTCTTTGAGCATAGAAAGGTACTCACGAAGGGATAGATCGACATCATAGTCCTTGGAAACATTGTATGGGGGTGATGTAATTACCAGATGAACGCTATTATCTGGGATCTGTTTCAAATCCCTAGAATCAGCTTGAAGAACAGAATTGACAAGAGAATGTGGTAGGGGCGTTTCTTGTATGTTTTTCTCCTCTCGAAAAGAGTACTCCTGATAGAGATTGGATTCATAGAATACACTGGAATCATGACGTTCGCGTTTAGAGGACCCAAATGATCTGGTAGAAGTTCCCTTTTTCATGGAAATCAACGGTTAAATGCGAATTTACCTGTAAGTAGAGCTAATCCCAGCGTAAGTGTACCTATAGAACCGATATCACCAGCAGGTACCTGAACAACTTCATTACCCTTCTCGAGATCTTTCCTTCCCAATCCAGGATCATTTCCTCCGAAAACTGCGACCCACCTCTTTCCTTCAAGGGTGCTCACAAATTCAGAGTCTAGATTTTTCTTCCCATATGGAGGAGGGGCAACTACTATGATAGTTTCGGGTTGAAGAAGTTCGATTACATCGTCCAAGCTCCCCAGGGAGAAGAAATTGATACCATTTTGCATTGCCAATTTCTGGGCGGAAGGCAGACCCCTCTGTGCAGCACTTCCCTGGGCATGTGTGATCGCTAATGTCTTGAAACCCATTCCAGCAGCGATTTTAACAAACTCTGAGCAGCTGTTAGAAGATGCTACATTATGGAGTACTACAATTGGATACTCAACAGGCATACACTCCCTACGGAATACCTGCTATAATTACCTTCTATAGTGTTCTATCACCAGCAATTTCCTGTGATCGCAGACGAGTAGAGGATATGGGCTCACCATCCACATATATCCAAGGGATAACAACTATATCGAGTATATTGAGGTCAGCTTCCTCTCTCATGGCATTGATGCGATGGGCTGAAGGTTCTGTTTCATACGAAACTACAATAACTTCAGCATTTGGATCATGAGGAGCAGGTCCCCAAGGATCCAGTAGTTCTCCAACTTCAAATCTTACATCGAATTGAGAGAGGAAATCTGAGACACCAGTGGCTCTTTCCTTGTACGATTGAATGAGATGATTGTTGTCTTTTTTTGCAAAGAGGGTTTTGCCCAATTCATCTCCAACAATACCGACAAACACTTCATCGGCAATATTTGCGGCAGTTCTCAACAATGACCTGTGTGCGTCATGAAGTCGATCGAATGTCCCTCCCATCATTGCCTTTCGGTACACATGCACACTCATCATAAAATGTACAGATTGTGACCTTATAAGAATCTTGTATCATCTTTATTTTGAAGAAAATGGAATACCACATTCTAGGAAAGCAGAAGCTTGGTGATGGAGTGTAATCTAAATCTAAGTTTAAATAAGTTGAATTTCAAGAGAGTTTGTGTCTCGCTCACGGGTGAGTCACAATTCATAGGAGATCCTAAGCGGGAAAGTTAAGCCTTTCAGCGGCCGACATTACTATGGTGCGTGAGCCCATGGGAACTTCGGCACGTTGCATATTATTGCGGCCATAGCGAGAGTGTGACACCGGGACACATACCGAACCCCGATACTTAGGACCTGCCTGTAAAAATTCTAAAGCGGTTTTTAACCGCTTTTTTTATTTCGAACTTCTTCAAACGATTCAAGTTTAAAACCAAGGATTCCCTGTCGTACTATGGTCAAAAAGATCCTGATGGGCAGTGTTGTTACCCAGATACTTGATGACTTTGCACCTGAGATACCTGAGAATAAACGATATCAAGTAGAAAATGGTGTAAGTTTACGATTACAATCAACGCTTGGTGATAACTGGGCAGTGATGCCAGTTTCTGGACCTACCATGATCTTGCTTACATTGATCCTAAATTACATGCTTCTTCCCCTGGGTATTACTCCTGTTATGATAGCAGACAAAGTAATCACAAAGAGTAAAGAGATGGAGCTTGGAGAGAGATTTGCAGACCTTATTGAGTCCGCTAAAGTCACGGCAACCAATACTGGGGAATTCACTCAAGAGAAACTGAAAGACCTTCAGGACTATTTGGAAGAAAAAGGTGTGACTGAAAAGGTTAGAGAACTTGCTGATAGCTCGGTGGAGATGGGAAAACAAGCACTTTCAACTGGAGTTTCAAAGGGAAAACGTATGTTTGACAGTGTGAAAACAAGGTTCCAAACAGAAGAAGAAAAAGACAATGAAACTACGTGATTAAAAGAGTCAATGTCTGCCTTACACCATCTATAGACCTGATTGAATTGGTAACCAGTGTAGTGAGATCTTTTGTCTCCTCAACGGTAACAAGTGCAATTACATCATAGGAACCCATAGTGACATGAGCCTCGAGAACTTGAGGAAGAGACAGAATTTGCTTTGATACCTCATCTTCTGTTCCCAAAACTACATTTACAAGGATATATGCCTGAGTACCCACAAGCTTGAATTCGTTAGCGCCTTTAGAAATATTGCTTCTAGGGAGTAACGAGATGGAGCATTAGACAGTTCAAGTAGGTTTATTGTCTTTTTTCCAGTTCCTGAGATAAGAGATCACGTATTGATTCAAGGTGGAACGAATTAGAATTGACGTCGTCAGCAGGAAGAATGGACTGGCAGACTTGACCCTCATGGACAATAACCTCAATTTGTTCTTCTGACATAATGTTTAGAGAAAATGGATAAAGTCTACAAGCAATAGGTTTGATTTCATGGATACTACACATCTTCTCCTCAAGAAATGTGCAGGTACCATCGAACGGTTTCTTCTTCAGAATGTAGGCTTTTTGCTGTCGTCCGACATTGCTTGAGGGATTGAGAATCACAGGTGAGCTGTCTCTGATTATCTGATCAAGTTCATATCCTGCCTTCACTATCCGGTCAATCTCAGGTTCTGTCACGGGAATGCTCAACCTAGAGCAACAGTCAACTCTGCTTGTACAGGTGAATTTCATCGGAAATGAAGTGTTAGGTGTCACGCTCCCGGTCAACAGGTTGATCTCACCTATGACTTGACCTGGCTGAATGACAGGAAGCTCAACAGTCACAATCGTGTAATTTACTGACTGATAGATAAGCGAACAGGTGTATTCAAGCCTGATTTTACAAGTAGCGTGGTATGAGTTACCAACTGGTAAGAAGACCTCTTTAATTGTGAAGAGTGAATATCACATATGCCAGAATACTATGCCATTATCAAACCGTATCGAGACGATTTCATGACCAGGGAGGTCCCCGAAGAATCCGAGATTATGAGACTGCATTTTCAGTACCTCAAAACTTTGATGGACAAGGGAAAACTGATAATGGCAGGACCCACGCTAGTCCCGACCGATCCATTTGGGGTGTACATCCTTGAGACAGAAACTGAGTCAGAGGCAAGAGCATTAATGGATAATGATCCTGCCGTACTTGCAGGCATCCAGCAAATTCAGGATTTCAGGCCAATTAGAGTTTCACTGCTGAAATATCGGGATACCTGAGCAAACTACTGATTTTGTAGAGAAAAGGCGAAGAAAAATCGAAATTCACAAGGCAAACTCTCTCAAAGTAAGTCTTTTTTAAGGGTGAAGACTCCATGTAATGTAGTACCTTGAGGTCTAGAGGTCAATTGTATGAGCGCAGCAGATGAAAAGTTACCCCCCAGCGATCGTCCTGAAGTCGAACTCAGAGTAGCCGAAGCAAAGAATCGAGATGTGATTCGAGGGAAAATCCGGCTTGACAATGATGCCATGAAGGAAATCGGTATCTCCACAGGTGAAATTGTAGAGATTGAGGGTAAACGCATCACAGCTGCTGTTGCCTGGCCTGCATACCCCGAAGACCTGAAGAGGAACATTATCCGGATGGACTCTGTTATTCGAAAGAATGCAGGAGTTTCACTCAGTGAGAAGGTAAAGGTACGAAGAGCAAAGGTTGAGAAAGCAACACATGTTGTATTTGCACCTGCTCAACTCAATGTCTCACTAGAATTCGGATTTGAGAGTTTTGTTAAGAGAAAACTGTTGGGATATCCCCTCACACCCAATGATACGGTAATGATACCAGTATTGGGAAGAGCAAACCCCTTTGTGGTTGCATCCAGCAAACCAGAAGGAATAGTTCTAGTCACTGATGACACAAAGCTAGAGGTCACAGATCAACCTATCAAGGAGATCAACGCCAAAACCACAATTAGCTACGAGGATATTGGAGGTATAGATGGCGTTATCACCAAACTCCGAGAGATGGTTGAGTTACCACTTCGACACCCAATTCTCTTTGAGAAATTGGGTATAGATCCTCCCAAAGGAGTACTCCTCCATGGTCCCCCTGGAGTCGGAAAAACATTGCTTGCACGTGCTGTGGCCAATGAAACCAGTGCCCACTTCATAACCATCAATGGACCTGAAATCATGTCCAAATACTACGGTGAAAGTGAGCAGACACTCCGCTCCATATTCAGAGAGGCTGAGGAGAAATCACCATCGATAATATTCATCGATGAGATTGATGCA
>JAEOUB010000125.1 GCA_016839545.1 Candidatus Kariarchaeota archaeon
ATGTCAACAGTGGGTGAATCCAGCTCTGAAGCAGGATCTATGACCCGGAATTTGGCACGTGGATTCATAATTCCACCGCCTCACAGGTCTTCAGATAGTGGTATATCTCCTCACTGAGTGAATAGGTATGATAGAGCACCCACATGGAAAAGTCAACAGGATGCAGTAGGGACTCAGGTAAGGTCTCAAGCCTGCTCTGATTAATCTGAGACAATTGTAACTCCTGGTACCGCTGTGCCTCTTGCAGAAGGTTTCTTCCCAGTTCCAGAGACGAGGTACTCAACCCGGGTCGGGCAAGCCTGGCCTCAAGGAGACTGATTTGCTGGATAAACTGCTGATGAGTCTTGTCAAACTGGATTTGTACTTTTTTTCGTGCAATTTTAGGCCTGGTTTCCTTCCCGGTAATTAATTTCTGTAACCAAATTCGAGCTCCAGCAACACGATCTCCTACTTTCAATTTGGTCACCTGACACAACTAGACAGGTCTCTCAAAATAAATAGATAGTGCTTACCCGAGTTGATTTTGTCCACGAAGACTTTGAAGTTGTCCCGTTTCCAACGACTCCAATCACAATCCAAATAGGAGGGACAGCATGGAATACGGTATGAACAGGCAATGGCTCACTGTGGGTGCAGTATTTGGAGGGTTATCTGTGATACTTGGTGCATTTGGCACACATTCACTTGAAAGTGTCCTCGGTGAGTCTCTTACCACCTATGAGACAGCTGCTCAGTACCAGATGTACCATGCATTGGCACTGCTGCTGCTCTCTAACCTGGATGATACAGTCTGGATCAACCGGGCAGGGTATGCCTTTGTCGTGGGCATTTTGCTGTTTTGTGGGAGTCTCTACACCCTGTCTCTTACCGGGCTGAGTTGGCTGGGTGCTGTAGCTCCACTGGGTGGCGCTGCCTTTATTGTGGGATGGGCGTGTCTGATCATGGGGGCAAGGTCATAATGGCTCTGTTTCTCCACAGTTACATCAATATCCCTGAGAAGGATCAGAAGAAGATCACTCTGAAACGAGGAAATCCATTTCGCCACACCCTCTGGGCAGTCGGGATGCTCCGTGCCTCACTCTACAAAGCTCCTGCACAACCGAAGATGCAAATCTACGAGATGGTCCAGGATCCGGATTTTGATATCGAGGATCCCAGTCCCACAGAGATGCTGATTGTGGATAGCTGTATACAGGAACTTCTTCGAGAGGTGGAACGTGTACAGGCAGATAGCCAGGTGAGACACAAGGAGCACTTCATCGTCGGGTTTGATCTGCAGAGACAGCTGGGACTGCTCTACCAGAAGGCAATTGATTACAATGTGCACAACCCTGAGAATATCTATCATGCCATTATGGGAGCTTCTTGGATAGACCTCTCGGGACTGATGGCACTTACCCCGGGTCGCAAGACACTGAAACCTGGGTATGTGCCAGAGGAGATCGTCAGTCGCTGGGGGAAGTTGGAACAACCTGAACTTGCTGGTAACAGTGTGGCAGATCTACTGGAAGGGGATCTGATCAGGCTGGTACAGTATTATCATGAGATTCTTCGCTGAGTACTTCCTGTAGTAGCTTGTTGATCTGTGTTGTATCCTGCACACCTTTCTTTGACTGATCACTCAGGTTAAGTGACTGCAGCAGAGTCTGGTACTGTGCAAGCTTGGGAAAGAGCTCCTTGTGCAGGGACAGGTACTCTTTGCGTAGCTGATCAAGCATCTCAGGATAGGGTTTCTTGCCAGTGGCCACCAGGTCCATCAGGTCTTCAACATGTGAGGTGAACTCAGGACGTATGACCTCGGGCCAGATAGGTGCCAGAGAGGCAATCAGTGCCCTGCCCCAGGGAGTAGAGATCAGCTGCTGCTTCTGTCTGCGGACATAATTCCGCTGCTCAATTTTCTTGATAATATCAGGTCGGGAAGACTTGGTTCCAATATTTGCTTTCTCCATGTCGAGGAGTAGCTGGCTGTCTCGCAATCGTGGTGGAGGCTTGGTCTTACTCTGCTCAATTTTGAGCTTGTCCAGTACCACAGCAGTCTGCAGTGTAAGCGGTGGCAGGTCATTGGTCTTGGTAGTAGACCACCACTGGATCTCCTTCCATCCCTCTGCCGCCACGGTTCTGCCCTCTGTCAGAAACGCTTCCTCCTCAACCATGGTGGTGATTGCCACCTGGTCGATGATATGATCATCCATAAACAGGGACAGGTAATAGCGGGTGAGAATATCCCAGGCTTTCTGATGTGCTGCATCTACCTGAGCCAGTTCCTTCAATTCTCCAGTGGGATGAATGGGATCGTGGTCCTCCTCAACACCCTTGCGAGGTCCATTGCGCCGTACCTGTGCGGTGGCCTTGATCTTGGCAATGTGGGGAACCAACTCTGGCTTCTTGGCCAGCTTGGAGATAATATCCTTGTGTGGAAAGGGATCTGCAAATTTCTTGTTCTCTGTCCTGGGGTATGACAGCAGTCCCTTGTTGTAGAGTTCCACCATATAACCCAGTGCCGTCTCTGCTTTGACCTTCATCACCCGAGTCAACAGTGATACTGCCGCTGTGGTATTGTGAGGATAAGGTGGGGGAATCTTCTGCTGATCTGAGATTACTGATGCGATCTTGGCTGCCCTGTTTTGCAGTTGTGGCAGCAGCTTGTCATAGACAGATCGATCTGCAAGAGGGCCCAGATGATGTGTTCCCTGGTAATCTCCCAATTGAGAGGAGAAATCAGCCACCAGTTTGAATCTGTCCTCGACAACAAAGGTCTCGTGTGCCAGATCTGCCATCACTATCAAAAACAGGGTGGGCAACTGGACACGACCGACACTGACCACCTTGACCTTGGCAACCTTGCGAGCAGCACGGGTGATCTCCCGGGTTCCGGCAAATCCCAGCCAGGCATCGATTGTACGGCGACCCTGTACTCCCAGCCCCAGGCGATCATTCCAGCCCTTGGGATTGAGAAAAGCACGCTTGATCTCAGCATCTGTCAGTGAGGCATTCCAGACACGTCGCACAGGCATCTTCTTGATCTGATTCTTCAGAATAGTGACCACCTCAAGGGCAATATTGTCACCCTCACTGTCAGGATCCAGTCCCAGCCATAGCTCATCCTTGCCCTTGATCTCCTTGCGCAACAGGGTCACATACTTGCGGGTATGCTTGACTTCCAGTGCCTGGGGATCAACCACGATATTGATCGGGGCACACTCTCCCCAGCCATAGCCCTTGGCAGTATCAATGGTTGAGATATGACCCACCAGTGGCAGAAACGTGATAGTAGTTGGCTGTGGTGCGCTTTTCCAAGTGCCGGTGTAGGTAAAGACATACTTGCCATGCTTGGTCGATTTGAAGCTACCACAGAGCGTAGTAGCAAATTTCTTGACCTGACTGGTTTTCTCACCAATGACTAGGATATGTCTCAGATAACCACCGATACGTGCTGAATACTCTCAAGATTAATGGGTTTCTACCCTGTATGATCTAGAACTGAATGTTTGCGGCAAAATACATGACGACAGTCAACGCGGCACTGAACAGAGCAGAGAGAGCAAAGATCTGGTATGCCTTCTTCTTGTCTGCTTCGAGTGCAAATTCGTCTGTGATTTCGGCCTCTTTTGGTACTGTAATGAAATTTTCCATAATTATCACCTCATTCCATGACATACCGTTCGGCCAACGCATTGGTCGTACAGAAGCGGTAGAAATATTGTAGTAGCCCAAGAAAGCCGAGAAAGTTGGTCACGAATAGGCCAAATATCAGATAGCTCGGCAAATTTAGGAGCACTATTGCTGTCAGCAGCACTGCTGAGATGATGAAGAACGTGAGTCCGAAGTTGAGTCGTCGGATACGCTCTGATCGCCCGATGTTACACTTGCCTGGCTCATATCCCACTGATTTGAAAATCAGAGAGCGGACATCCTCTCGTATCGAGTTGCGTTCGTATTCACCTCCAACCACCAGTTTTTCCTTTCTCAGATAGGAGTCAAAATCTATCAGCAGGTCGTCAAGCGAGGCGGAGTGGGGGCTCTCAAAGTCCAGGTTATCTTGCAGGAGCTTGGTATCTAGATAGTCCTTGACCTCGTTGATCTTACCATTGTAGGTATCAACCATAT
Source organism: Candidatus Kariarchaeota archaeon (assembly GCA_016839545.1). Taxonomy (GTDB): domain Archaea; phylum Asgardarchaeota; class Heimdallarchaeia; order Heimdallarchaeales; family Kariarchaeaceae; genus Kariarchaeum. The sequence continues at coordinate 4,108 of JAEOUB010000125.1, forward strand.
TGATGTCAGGGGAAGAAGAAGTGAAGATCAGTGAGAACTCTTTTGCCCGTGTCATCAGGTACTTCTTGAGTTCAAACTGGATCAGCTTGACCTCACCATTTTGCAACTCTGTTGCGAAGGTTCCAATTGCGGTGATAAAGGAGGATTGCAGGATCATACTGCTGTCATCATAGTTGCCCTCACCGGTATTATTGTGGTAGTACACCGGCAGGCCTGCAGAGTTGATGAGCTGCACCTCGATAATATCAGACATTACAAAATAAGATGAGTGCATCAGGATAAAAGTGATAGTATTTGACTAAAGCCCGTTAGGTATATCTGGAACTTGCAGTGGATGCATATGTTCCAGTTTCAGTACAGGAAGTAAAGGAAATTAAAAATATTTTGCGCTAGTAATTATCAGCAGCGGGGCTGATTGAAAATCTAAAATATTGTATATATAACCCCTCAAACGCGGTTAGAAATATTGCGTGTAAGCCCGACTACACGCAAAAATAATGTGGGGCTCTTGTAAGAAATATCTAGATCAGCTGAATTGTAGCAGTGATCCACATTCCTTGCAGTAGGAGTGCCCCGTGATATTCTCTGCTCCACAGTACTGACATGCCACCATTGCTGGTTTCAAGACCTGAACAATCGTTTTGAAGAGAAGGTTCACTCCCATCAGAGCTGGAAACAGAGACCAGAGGATCATGAAACCAAGTACAAAGAGGGGGAGCTCTAGAACCATACTTCCCACAAATAACCAGGGAAGCGAGGCAAAGGTCAGCATAAACAGGGACATACCCAAGGAGGGGATTACTGCCTTGAACATTACCCACCGGGGTCTCTCTCGAACTGGAGCATCGTACAGGTAGTGCACTGGTGGCCGGAGTTTTCTGTAAAATGCAGACAGAGAGGGCTGGATCACCAGGTAGATCAGACCAAT
>JAEOUB010000126.1 GCA_016839545.1 Candidatus Kariarchaeota archaeon
CATTGGTATCAACATAGTCAAAGATCTCCTCGGGTTTGTCTGAAAAGAGATTGAACACAGGAGATTGGCTCTCTGAGATAATGAAAGCAGCCATGAGGTTGGTGTAGACAGTAAACACGTTGGAGCTTGTAGTTCTATCAACTCGAAGCTCTTCTACAAAGCCAATATCATTGGAGAATGATTCGAGCTGAAATTTGACAAAATCAGACCGTTCCTCCTGGATTTTCCGTGCCAGTTCATCATCTGGATCTATTCTATCAGACAATTCTGAGAGACCCCAGGCAATGAGAAAATTGTCGATCACACTTCGGTAATTGGAGGTGATCTGTGAGTCAGCATCATAGTAGGTAGCAATAAGTGGATACCGTGGGTCGTTGAGTGATGTGGCAAGGTAATCACTGACTGCCTCTGCAGTGTCAAGAAACTCGGTATCACCATACAAATCAAAGAGCTTGACGAGAGTGGCAATGGTCAGTCCACTTGTGAGTCCGGTGAAGATGTCAGATCCAACATTGATCGATTGATCAATACTACCGTCATTATTGACTACCCGGTCAAAAAAGGGAGTGAAGAGGTCCTCATAACTGGCAGATCTTTCCTCATCACGAGTTACCTCGGCTGCACCTCCCTGGGCTGAGAGCAGAATTGCGATCAGAAAGAAAGGTAGAAGTCGCCTCATCGTCTTCTCCTCCGGATTAATGGAATAATTACGATTGCCAAAACAAAGAAGGCATCTATTGAGAGAGCAGCACTACCAAGATCCTCGACACCGTCATAAACCGTGGACTGGGTTTCAGTTTGGGTCTCTGTGAATGTTTCGGGTGGAATGAATTCGGGAAGGTCCTGGTCTTCAGCACCTGCCAGCTTGAGATCAACATAGCCGGTAGCATTTGTGGGTGTCGAGGGGAAATTGAAGGTGATGGGTTCCACCAGCGATTCATTGATCCTCCGGGTCTCAGTATACTGGAAGCTGAAAGATGTGAATGTATTGGACGGATTGGCTACCCGGAAACCATCATAGATGATGTCCTCAGGGACGAGTGCCTTGCGAAACTCCATGATTTTGGAACCGGATGCCCGTCGTAAGCCTCCGGAGAAATCAGAAGTGGAACTCGAGCTGTCAGGAACCCACGATTCACCATTGAAGTAGTAATCACTGACACTGCTTCCCACACCGGCAACTGCATCTTCAGGCGTATCTAGAGAGCCATCTGCCTCGGTATCAAAGGTAAGCAGGAAGAAGTCATGATCATTGTCCACAAATTCAGTGGCTACCACGGCAAAATACAGCCAGTTGACTGAATTGGCGAAATAGACTGTGATGGTGATATTGTCTGGTTGGGTAAAGGCAACAGTGAGACTGCCTGCTTTATCCCACAGATCTTCGTCTAGGACGGCATTCATTGAGATATTTGATTCTGAATCAACGAACTGTGAGCGGAGTATTATCAAGGATCCATCACTGACATATGAGGCCTGAGTAACTGGTAAACTACAGATCAGGACCATACAAAAGAGGAGAAGTACTGGGGTACGATGGTTCACGTGATGAGAGAGTCCTGATCATTAATATATCCCGCATATATTGGGATGGACACTGTGAACAGAGTATCTCAAGATTTGGTATTTCGTTGACTCAAATAGAAAAATTCAGGTTTTGCACAGCTGAAATAATCCTTTAATAGGTTCAGCAATCACGAGTCGCTATGGACAGAGATGCCATTACACGAGCGATTGAGGACTCATTATTTGATATTTACAAGCCTGTGGAGAACTTCATGGGGATCGAGTACACCAGCGAGTTCTCACACATGGTCATACACAACATTGACTACTGGGAATTCAACCGAAACCGTGTGAAAGCAGGAAACGATGGGAGAGAAGCTGAGATTATAGACGGTATCATGGAGAAGTACAAGCCGTTTGGCTGGCAGTCCATCTGTTTTATCACGGGTCCCAACAGCGAGACTCCACAGCTGAAGGAGGTACTGAGCGAAAGGGGATTTGCCTTTGAGGAAAAGATCATTGGTATGACTAGATCCACCGATATGGCAGTTGAGGGAGAACCCAGCCCCTACGACATCCGTGAAATTGCC
>JAEOUB010000127.1 GCA_016839545.1 Candidatus Kariarchaeota archaeon
AAACTTTGGCAAATCGTTTGGATGCACCTACAGAATTAATGATTTCATCAATTTTTACATAATGAATAAGATTCGTTGAAGATGGTAGACCCAATAGAGACCCAGCGACTAAGACAGCCGAATCAAATTTGTCAACCAATCCATGCTCATGGGCAACCCTAACTCCCTCAAAGATCATCTCATCGGTGTCGACAAAATCTCTACTCAGTAACAGGGGTTGTACACCCCAGAGGAGACGTGATCTTCTGGCTGTTTTTGGTTGAGGAGTCACAGCAATGATAGGTTGTGAAGGTCTGAACTTTGCAACAGATCCTGCAGACCCACCGGATCGGGTGAATGCCATGATCACATCTGCTTCAAGTGCACTTGCAAGTGATACAGCTGACTTTCCGACACTTTCAGCAATATTATTCTGTGAGATATTCCCGTCACTAGCTTTGTTTTGAACTTTCGATTGAACACGTCTAACAATTTTCTCCATCATTAGTACTGATTCCACGGGATAGTTGCCCGTAGCACTCTCTGCAGAGAGCATGACGGCATCAGCCCCCTGAAGAATGGCATTCGCGACATCCGATGCCTCTGCACGAGTTGGTTTGGATGACATTACCATACTCTCCAGCATCTGCGTGGCCACAATAACTGGCTTTGCTAGGTCATTGCATTGCTTCACCAATCGTTCCTGAATTAGAGGGATATCTTCTGGGGGGAGTTCCACTCCAAGATCTCCTCGCGCCACCATCACAGCATCCGACATAGTGATAACTTCATCAATGTTGTCAAGAGCATCCTGATGTTCAATCTTCGAGATCAATGGAACTGTTTCTGTGGTAAAATTAGCTATGTGATCTCGAACCTTTTGTAGATCCCGACCACGTCGTACAAAGCTTACTCCGTAGAAATCAGGCTCAAGGTCGATCGTGAATGAGATATCCTTGAGATCTTTCTCAGTTGGAGCAAATAATTTGATTGGAACCCCAGGCGCATTTACACCTTTTCGGGAGCTGAGCGGACCTCCTGCTACAACCTCACATTTGATCTGGGTCTTAGTCTTCTCAACAATAGAGAGTTGAATTAGTCCATCATTGAGAAATAGGGTGTTTCCAATACCAGCCTGATCTATTAAATCGGGATATGATACTGAAACCTTCCCAGCATTTCCAATCATTTGCTTCTTAGTCATAATGATCTCATCGCCAACCCTCAGATTGACGGGTTCTTCCATTTCGCCAACTCTGATTTTCGGGCCACTCAGATCAAACAGTATAGGTATGGTATCATCAACGCTACGAACCATTTCAAAGCGTTTCCTATGATCTTCATGAGTCCCATGACTCATGTTAAGTCTTACAATGTCCAGTCCTGCGTCAATCAGCTGAGCAAATATCTCGGGATCAGAAGAAGCTGGTCCAATGGTCGCGAGTATTGCGGCTTTACCTTCCTTTGAAAGAGCCATAATCCATAAGACCATACTTTCTCAGACTTATAAAACAATGGGAGCTATGACCCCTAGATACAAGAAAAAGTCAGCCCAATAGGGAATATGAGGTGTTCGAGAGCTACGATCGGGAATTCGCGATATATAAATCCGAGTAATACAACTGAGGGGGATGTCCGGCAGTAGAATCGCACTTGAACCAACAAACTGATGGCGCCTATCCTTGTAGTTATCTCATAGGAAATCGCAAAACAGCACAAATGAGAAGGAAAATACACCTGAACCGATAGTAAATAGTTCGTCAATGAATGGGGGATTTGCGACAATATTCTGTTACATTTTATAAGGTTAGTATCCTATTGCTGATTGTACCCATGGCAAAGAAATCCATTTTATCATTCCTCTCAAGTTCTTTCTCTGGTGGAGAACTGACCTCATTCATGAATTTAGATTATTCGAAGGAACAAGAAGATCAGGACCACACTGAGATTGGTAAACTGGATCTTCCTGTTTTTGCAGGAGACAGCCCGGGATTGAATCTTGGAGCTGAAACAGGGGTGTCTCCTCAAATACCCATCATAGGAATTGGTGGGGCTGGAATCAGACTGTTGAACCAAATGGTTGACCGGGTGCAGAGGTATGGAATGACCTATCCCACACTGGCAGTGGATACTGATAACTCAGATCTCGACAAGTATGAGAATATCTCACACAGCTTCCATATTCCAGGTTCTGACCTGGGCTCAGGCCATCAGTACAGAGTAGCTGCAACTAGAGCTCAGGATGTAAAAGCCGAGATAACATCGAATATCGAGAAGTATATTACAGATATGAAACTGGTCTACAAGCACGAAATTGTATTCCTACTGCTTGGCTCAGGTGGTACAGGAGTCGGTGCGGGAATAGAAATTGCCAAGATCTTGATAGAGATGGGTAAAAGACCAGTCCCATTTCTGATACTACCAAGCAAAGAGGAAATGTCCCGGATAAAATTCAACGCCGCAGTTGCACTCTATACCTTCAATTACGCCCCCAAGGACAGATGCCTGAATTTGACGACGATCTGTATTGACAATGATGAGATACTCTCGAAAAACTCGAAAAAACATTATGCACAGGTAATTGCAGCGTCAAATGAGAGAATAGCATCTACACTAGGTGATATTATTGCGACTACAGAACTAGCCAGCCATGCATATTCTGCGGATCTAAATGAATTTCTAGAGATTTTCAGGGACATAAAAGGTGTGGGAGTTATGACCTACTTGCATGTAAACAAACCCACCAAGTTTATCGGCGAGATTGTTGAGAAGAACATATCATCAAGCGTCTCGCTTAATGCAGATCCATTCACAGCGACGAGAGCGTATTTGTATCTCAGTTCTGCACCCGGAGCAATTTCAGCAGAGGAATACAGGAATTTAATGCTCCGATTTGATAATTCAGATATATTCAATAAACTCTACGAGACAACAAATCATGAAGTGGAATTCTACGCCATTAGAGGTATTTTCACAGGAATCGATTACCCTGAGCGAATAGAACAGCTGATGCAATTAGCTGAGGATGCAAGAGTGGAAATACTAAATCGGGAGATAGAAAGCCTAGACCAGGGAAAAGGGAACCCCAAAATAGACCGGCTTGAGACTGATGAGGAAATTGAGGTGAAAACAGGTCAGGAACTGCAAAATGAAAGGGCAGAAGAATATGCGAAAATGAGGAGAGAGGGTGGCGTCTCATAGCTACAGAATTAATCGAACCTGAAGGACAACTCAAACCTGAGGATATTCGGTTTGAGTTTGAGGAATTCCTCGAGACACATGAGGAAAACCTCCCAGAAGGCCTTGATGCTCAGTACTTGCGATGGATACCTATTTTGGAAGATCCGATACGCAATATAACCAAATTACCACAGGCACTACTCAATCTTCCCATGAATGCAGTTCTGCACCAGAGTTGGAATACAATTTTTTCCCTGTTTGGGATTCTATTTGTTCTTGGACTCCCTTCTTTCATTTTATT
>JAEOUB010000128.1 GCA_016839545.1 Candidatus Kariarchaeota archaeon
CTTCTCTCGATTTCAATGATGTAATCAATCAGGGGTCCTTGATCTCATCTTTTCCATGGGTTCATCCCAAGGGATTGTATCATTATATTGCATTTGTACTTGATAATAAGAATGCCAGAGGAAACAAGGAACTGTATATTCTTGGGGTTAATGTTGATCGAGAATATTCTGATGCAATTGCTGGGATCAAAGGTGTACTGGATGGTTTTCTTCACAGCACCATCAATGAATTTGCTCGATTGATAATAGAAGATAATGCACAGCTTGTGACAAGAAGAATTGATTTTGATGAGATTAGACCACTATTGGGGTCGATCAGAGGGCTTCTCAATTCCCTACGAAAAAATACACATGAGTGCATTAAGCGATGGTACAATATCCCAACGTAATGCAAGTCAATATTTTATCAGAAGCTGATCTAGGATTAGATCCATACCTCTCTGCTCTGAATCTGTTAGGTTGGCAACTTCTCTGTTGAGTGCCTTCCAGATGGTTGTAGAGTCCACTATACTTCTCGTTACCCGTTCGAGTTTTTTCAATGCATTAAACGAATTGCCTTTGAAAACATAGCAGAAAAGGAATGAGTGGTCTCCAGAAACCGGTTGAGTGATCACGGTATAGTCTTCATGCTTAATTCTTTGCGTTGCACCTGAGGTATCGAAAACCTCACCTGAAAGAGTGTAGAGGGCACTGATCAATCCTGCAATCAATTCATTGTTAATAGTAGCCGTGTCCGAGAAATTCTTCTTGTATAATGTGGTCCCACCCTTTTCTAATATCAAGAAGAGGGAGGGTTCCTCTGGAGATATCTCTACTTCTTCTGATCTGGTCCTAATCATAGTGGCTATGAAATCATCTAATTTTATCGCTGACAGCTTTTCCTTAATGCTGGTGTCATCTTTTGCAAAACGTTCCAGAGCCTTCATCTGGTCAAGAAATTCGTCATAATAGAGCGAGATCTTTTGATTGATCTTGCTAAGACCTCTATCTGATGCAATAAATTCTGCGGCTTCAATATACGATTTTGCAGTCTGAAAATCCAGGTCAAGAAGTGCAAGCTTTGATTTTAGGAGATTTGTCTCAGCGAGGAATATGTAGCTTTGTTGTGAGGAAGCATAATTGTGGAGTTTATTGACCTGTTCACGGATCTCTTCGAGTACTTCTTCCTCTCCTGTCTGGTTCAACTCTATGAGAAGAAGTTCACATAGATTGAGCAGAGCAAAAGTGTATAGTTCGAAAACAACAGGGTCCTCTTCCACCACCTTGAGAAGTATCTCTTGTGCTTTGGCAAGGTTAATCGCTCTTTTACTTGTTTTCAAGATGAGCATTTGTCCCAATTCGGTTCTCAGCTTCAGTACTTTGTTATCTACCTTGGCATTGGATTCTTGTAGGTTGATTAATTCAGCTTCTGCCTTTTCTGTATCACCCATCTCAATTGCAAGCGTTAGAAGATTGTAGTAATCCTCGCCAATGTTGATATGATTGCCGAAGTTCTTGTCAATCTCAAGGCATTGTTGATAATACTCCTTTGCCAGCTCATATTTGCCCTGCATGTGAAATACCTGCCCTAGATTGAGATAGGCTGTAGCCATATCTGGTGAGTCCTCCATTCGTAATTCTTCCAGGATAACCTTTGAGGTATTCAGATATTCCTCGGCTCTATCCAGATCCCCTTTCAACATGTAATTGGTTGCAATATTATTGTATGCCATGGAGATATTGATTTTGTGACCTATCTTCTCTACGATGGCTAAAGATTTGAAATTATAATCTATTGCTTTGTCAATCTCTCCCATCAGATTCAATACATTCCCCAGGTTGTTATAGACTCCTGATATTTTGATCTCACTTCTTAGACTCTCTGCAATCTGCTGATTCTGCATATGCATTGTCTTTGCCTCAGGTAGAGAGCCCTTATATTGGTAGATAATGCCCTTGTAATTGATTGTATGCCAGCTTAGTTCAGGGCTTTCTATGTGATTATTGATCTCAATAACCTTCTCGATCTCATCAAGTGCAATATCCAGCTTCGCCTGATTGACGTAGACATTGATCCTATCCAGATAAACTTCCGCTAGGTAGAAATCATTGTTTTTGCCCTGATATTTTGAAATGAACCTCTCTGCATATGAAAAAGCTTTGTCATAATCCCCTATTGTCCCGTAATGGCTGATGATAGATCGGTATATCTGGTATTCGTAGTACCGGTCAGTTTCATCTTGTAATGACAGATAGGCCTCCTGGAGATAATTATCTGCCAGATCGTAATCATGAGTATTGCCATAATATCTTCCCAAACAGACTTTGAAGAAAATACGGAAATTCAGATCCCCGTTGTCATCTCCAAGTTGACTTAATCTGAGATTGACGCTGTCAAGCAATTGACGTGCACGATTCATGTCACCCCGAAGTATTAGGATCTCAGCATGAAGGATCTCGAATTTCAGTTTCCAGACTGGACCAAGTTCCTGCAATTTCAATATCTGTTCTCCAAGATGATACGCCTCTATGACGCTCCCCAATAGGCTCTGAATATGGATCTTCAGCACCAGGATCTCAAATTCCTGTTCTGTACAGGTCTCAAAGAGATCGATATCATGATCCAGAATAGTACTGTATTTACCCATATCGAAGTCTTGTCTGAACTGATTAAGTGATACAGTACCCATCAATAGGAGTCATCTTGTAATCGTTAAAAAATATTGTCAGAGACTAATCCTTGGACATTTTACTTCGAGATTTGTTCGACGCGGTAATCACTGTCATCTGGCAAGGTGACTGTTGAGACATATTTGATTGTCCCGGAGACGGTAACACCAGGTCCAATGATGATATTATCCCCGATGATATCTCCCCCGACGGTTGTATAGGAGATATCTAACTCTTGGCCTTTCACATCACCTTTGACCTCAAGGATTTTTGGCTCTCCCTGGTCTCTCTGACCCATGACTGAGGTCATAACCTTGGGAATGAATTTTGTAACCATCTCTCCTATAAATTTCCCAAGCTCGGGGATAGATTCAAGGTTGGATGTGTCAATGTCATCGGTGATCCCATCCCCTCCTGTACGAAATCTCTTGGCAACTTCAACCTTTTCCGCATCAATTGATCCTCCAATTGTACCGGGTCCACCTTTTGATACAAATTCCTTGGCAATTAATCCCTCGGCAAGATTCAATTTTCCTGATAACACAACAGAACCTGTTGATTGAATGTTGGTTGCCTCTACTCCACCAGATATCTTCAAAGATTCTTCACTGACAATCCTCTCATCGACTTCAAGTTTACCGGATATTTTTCCTCCTCCAGTGAGAAAGAGGCTCTTTGATTTCAGTTTACCTGATAACTTCAGAGGCTCTCCGAACTTGGCTTCTTCTTCCACAGTCAGTGATCCTGAAATCTTGGTTGGACCGGTCACAGTAAGGGATCCATCAATTCCTGCCGAACCGGAAACTGTAAAAGCTGGTGCAACAAGGGAATCAGTTACTTTCAACCGACCCGATACCTTCACTGGTTCGGCAATTTCACCACCAGCCATTGTCTTCGAACCGGAGTAAGAGTAATTCTTTGATCGTCCAACAGTTGTTCCTAGGAGATCAAGATCCTCGAATTTCTTCATCAGTGCATCATACTCTTCCTGGTCTATCTCACCAGCCTGTAGCTTGGCGTTTAACTTGTCTTGTAGTCTTTCCTGTCTACTCATTGTAATTTAGTATGGGACTGGTTATATAAAAAGAGGGTCAAATCTTTGACTTCAAGCCATGAAACCACAAGCTAAAGCATTCACTCGGTGGTGTATAGTTTCCATTGCACTCCTAATTGTCTCAATCAGAGTATTGGTAGAAATCTCATTGTACAGAGAGAAGAGTCAAAAAGTTCACTCCGTCGACTCGATTATGGCAGGGAAAATCCTGTGGACTCCTGATGCATCTCGTATTGAACAATCTAATATGAAGGATTTCATGGACCAGATGAATGAGAAATTCCAACTTCAGATGTCGACATATCATGATTTGTGGGAATGGAGTATCTCGGAGCCAGATCAGTTCTGGTCCAGCCTGTGGGGCTACTTTAACATCATCCATTCGAAAGCATATGATCAGGTTGTAGTCAATCCCGAGTCATTCCCTCCGGATACGAAATGGTTCACAGGGTCCCGTCTCAATTTTGCAGAAAATCTGCTGAGATATCGAGATGATCATATTGCGATCATCACCGAGTCTGAACGGCGAGGTCCATCTGAGACTTCTTACAAGCAATTATATCTGGAAGTAGCTCAGCTATCAGATTCCCTACGTTCTCTCGGTATAGGTCCCACAGACAGGATAGTTGGCTATATGCCCAATATCAAAGAAACCATCGTGGCTATGCTTGCAGCTGCCTCTCTTGGGGCAACTTGGTCATCCTGCGGTGCGGAACTGGGTTCAAAAGCTGCACTTGACCGCCTGGGTCAAATTGAACCCAAAGTGATGTTTACGGTTGATGGATATACCTACAAAGACCAAGAATTTGATCAGATTGCCAAGGTAGCTGAAATTGCTTCAGATATCCCATCACTCCAGAAAATTGTTATCGTCCCATTTCTCAATGACAATCCCTCATTTTCTCTTGACAAGAGTGTATTGTATTCTGATTTTGTGTCTCAGGATGCAAAGACAGTAGAATTCATTCAAGTTGATTTTTCACATCCCCTTTTCATCATGTTTTCCTCCGGAACCACTGGAAAGCCAAAATGCATGGTTCAAGGTGTGGGCGGGATTCTGATCAACCACCTCAAGGAACTGGTGCTGCATTCTGATCTCAAGAGAGAGAGCAGGATTATGTACTTGACAAGTCCAAGCTGGATGATGTGGAACTGGGTCGTCTCATCACTGGGAGTGGGATCGACGCTGGTTATTTACGAGGGTAATCCTCTGTATCCAGGGTGGGAACGAGTCTGGGAGATGATTGATCGTCATCAGATCAACGTCTTTGGTTGTTCTGCCTCCTATCTGCATTATCTGAAGAAAATCGGTGCTCAACCGGGGAAGGATTTCAAGCTTGATACTCTCACACAGATATCACAGACTGGTAGTGCTCTGTCTGATGAGGGCTTTGATTA
>JAEOUB010000129.1 GCA_016839545.1 Candidatus Kariarchaeota archaeon
AATATAATTATGCAGAATACTTAACTATTGGTAAAGGAGAAGGCTTCACAGCTTTTCAGTATGATACCGTGTCCAATGTAATTGATAATTACACGTCTGTCAACTATATCACCATTGAGGCTGGAGATTTTCGAGCTGTACAGATTTCGGGAAGTACAAACATCACTCTCGCCTACATGGTAGGTTTTCACATCACGGCCCAGAGCGATAGGATCGTGGCATTTGATGTTCTATCATCAACAGATGTTAGTATTGAGAATGCAGATGTTGATTTTCTGGTATCAACTGCCACAGGAATAGATCTTGACAATTCCCAATCTATCTATGGTGCTTATATCAATGATTCATCAAGTATTTCCCTCAATGCATCTTCCTTTAACAATTTTGAATCGAACTCCCAGATCTTTGGAGTTTTCATGCTGGACTCACAGGTCTTCAGTGAGCAGAATACCTTCAACAACTATTTGGGTAGTGTAATCCACGGTCTTGTGCTAGAGAGGGGGCTTGCAGGCAGTCAATTCAATGACTCAGAATATGCCTCATGGCAAGCACCACAGATCTATGGTCTGGTGATCCGAGATACTGTCCAGCCGACTCTCTTCTTCGGTGAATATTTCGCATCCATGTCATACACTACCTATGGAAATGGCATTGATCTGAGTAATTCTGCAAATATCACCTTCCTGCAAAATCTCTTTGTCACTATTTACTCATACGCACCATTCTTTGAGACTGCTCTGGTGTCACTCGTGGATTCCTATGATCTTGTCTTGGAATCCAATGTCTTTTTCAATATTGTGTCATTCTATACGCAGATGAGCACGATTAACTCCTACAACGTCACTGACAGCCTTTTCCTCTCCAATGTGCTTTACATAAATGGGGCGTACAATGCCCCCTATGTGGGAATGTACATGAGGCAGAGTGCAAGTTTGAATCTGACTCTAAACGTAATGATCTCTATAGTCTCAATTATTACCACTCTGCAACTTGATGTTGTGGATGACAATATAGGCTATGGGATCGTGTTTGAAGGGACAAATTCCTCGATTATTGCAAATACAACTGCTCAAGAAATTACTGAATGGTACACTTCCGATGATGCTTCAACAGGTGTCACCCTTGTGGGAAACACTGTTGGGGGTGTTGAAGATACACTTGCCTCCTTTGAGAAACCGAGTGATCTGGTGTATGATGCAGATGTCGATGCAGGTGCAACTCTGACTTGGACTGCTGCAACTGAACTGCCTGAACAGGCCTCTAATTACACTATAACAATGAATGGTGAAGTGGTGCAATCAGGAAACTGGACTAGTGGCCAACCAATTAGCTATGATATATCAGGTCTGGAATTTGGAACCTATACTGTGATCATTCAGCTGGTACAATCCAACGGTTTTGTGTCTACAGACATTGTCACGATCACTGCTACAGAATTGACAGCTCCAGAAATTATTTCAGGACCCGAAGATTTCACCACCGTGGAGGACGGAACTGCAGAACTGGTCTGGGAGGTCTATGAGATCAATCCCACCAGCTATTCCATCTACCGTGGTGATATCGAGATTGATTATGGTTTCTACGAGCAGAATGATACTATCAGCTATAGTTTGAGTGATACACCTCTTGGAACCCATGAGTTCAGTATTATCTTGCGGGATGAAGCTGGCAACGAGATCGAGGAGTTTGTGGTAGTGACGGTAGTGCCTGCATCACCAATCAGAGTCTTCATCTCAGTTGATGAGCTGACATTTGAGAAGGGCAGTGATGCGTCAATCGACTTTACCATCAATGGTACTATTGAAGGTGATATTGTCATCAATGTCAATGATCAACCGGTACAGAGTATCCCCTGGACGTCTGGCATTGAGATCAGGTACAACCTCTCCAGTCTGGAAGTAGGTCAGTACGCCTTCTCATTCTTTGTTATTGATGTGGTGGGTAATACCGAGTCCTTCGACGTGTTGGTAAATATCATTCCCGAGCAGGATCTGGATTCTTCAGATGATGATGAGGACTCTGGTTTCAATCCGCTTGACAGAGCTCGTGATCTAGTAGAGGGAGTGCAGGATGTCGAGTTGACACAAGAGAACCTCATCCCACTGGCAGCTGCTGCCTTTGGTGGTGGTGCCATCTTCTTCCCCGGAATGAAATTCATTCGGGGTCGTTCTGCCAATCTGGCAAAACAGGCAACCTCGGCAACTAATAAGGCAACCAAGAAATAGTCATATCCCACTAGCTAATTTCTCATTTTCTCAGAAATGTCAACATTAATACCTCAGACTCAGTTCATTTTCCTGTGGCTTATCGTCTCTTTGGGCAGCTACTGATTTTTGGATCTGCTTTCATCGTCATTGTTCTAACCTTCATCGATATTAATTTCCTATTACCTGGAATTGTTATCACATTAGGAGCTGTTGTCGCAGCATATCCATGGTTTCGTCTCGAGCAAACCCTAGAGACACATCAGTCTGAGATTGGTGAACTGAGGTCCACCGTCGGGCAACTGCAAGGTGATCTCCTACGTATCAATCGTGAGGTGCAGGGGCTAGAGACCAAACAGAGTAGGGTGGAGAAATCTCTGCGTAACGAAACTGTCTGTTTTCTCTGTCTCGATGATCACGAGCTGACACAGTGTGAGTACTGTGATCATCATTACTGTGGCAACGACTGGTCAATACACGTGCTGGAATACTGTGAGAAGCATCCGGATTACGATCCTGACTGGGAGAAGAAGGTAGAGAACTAACAGGAAACATCTTGAAAGGTTCAATTTCTTGCAGAGAGGTACTTATGGTAGAAGATCCTGTAATAAACTGTGAGTCTTGCCTGTGCATTTCATCCCAAGAGAGAGGCTATTGACAAGTGTCAACGATGCAATCGGATGCTGTGCCTTGAGGATCAACTCCATGTGAATATCAGGGCTGAAGGGAGACGATACGAGGTTATCTGTCCCGAGTGTGACGGCGAGCTGGGTCAGACCGATTCAGGTGCTGATATCTTCTCACAACGGACTGCCATGGTGATCTCCCTGGTAATAGTGGGATTCTTTGGTGGCTTTATGCTACTCATAACTAGTCTGTCAGGAGCATCCTCATTTGTTACGGTCTTTTTTGGAGTCTTCATCCTGATCGCAGTTCTCATGGTCAATGGTGCCTTCTTCTTCATGCGATCTATGCGGTCCAGGACGATGTCATCCGTCTTTCTGCAGAGCTCGTCTCCAGTGGAACATGCACGCGAGTCCACGCATGAATTCTGTATGCACTGTGGTACAGCTATCAAAGGTGACGAGAGGGACTGTCTGAGCTGTGGCGAGCCACTGTACTCTGCCAAATAATCATAATCTGTGAGATCAGGTTTAAATCCTGAATTGAGTTGTGGCATTGGTGCAACCCCGCAGAGTGCTCATGCTCATTCTTGTTGCTGTTTTCAGCCGCACGTTGGTGGACAGCTTTGCCTCCGGTGTCTTTTTTGCACTAGCACTGAAATTTGGCTCCCCAACAATTGGTGCACTGGTATCTGCCTTCTCTCTCTTTCTCTCTTTCCTGCTCTCACCTATTTTCGGCCATCTGATAGACAGCAAACTCCTGGTGCCACGAATGGTGGGTATCCTGTACATCTTCAGCGGTTTGGCAATGTTTCTCTTCCTTGCTGACGGGGTGGAGATCACCACTTCTATCTTTGTCAACATTTTTGTCATCAGCCTTTTTGGGATCCCCTCGGTGATCTACATCAATTACCTGTCATCAATAGTGATAAAGAACCGGCCTGCGGGTGGCTACAGCTGGGTTGCTGCTGTGAATACAACTGCGGCAATATTTGGATCAATCGTTGGAGCATTCTTCATTGAGAATGATGAGCAATTGGTGATCTGGGTTTGGTCAAAAATCGGTCTGACCATTATTACCGGTGTCATCCTTGCAGTAGTCTTTGTGCGAATTCTACCCAGGGTACTTGAGATGGAAGATGTGCGTGAACCTGTAGCACGGATGCAGCAGGGTCCAAAGATGCTGATTCTCAATTTCTATCACAATGGACGTCGACTGACCCGTGACATGATCCAGTTCTACCGATCGGGTCCCACAGAACTCAGCTTCTCCAAATCACCGGTGGTTTTGCTTGGTCTTGTCATGGCTTTTCTTGCGGCGAATCGTATCTTTTTCCTGCTGCTCATTGCTTTCAAGATCTTTGTGATTTTCAACTCCGATGTCTTTCTTTACACTGTCTATGCCAACTCTGCTGCAATCATGGGGGTACTCACCTTTCCACTGTATGGCAAAATTGCTGACCAGGTGGGTGGTTACAAATTCCTGATGGTCGGTATCCTTGTTCAGCCACTGTATTTCGTCGGCTTTCTCCTGACCAACAATAGTATCATCCTGATGATCCTGTGGGCACTGCCACTTTCCAGTATCATTGATGTCTCGCTGACGGGACTGATCTCGAGGATGACGAAGAGCTACGAGCGATCAAGTTCACTGGGGTTTGTCTCGGGTATGAATGCACTGGGCTACATGCTGGGTAGTGTGCTGGTATCACAGTTTGTACTTTTTGATAGCTATGCGTGGCTGATCTATATTCCCGTGGTGGCACCAATTCTGTGTGCACTGCTTATCCTGCCGATCAATCCCTCACGGGTCATACGGGACTGAGAATTATATTGTTTTCAAGAGATCCTCTATTGAGAGGTTGACAGGACAGCCAGATATGAAGACAGTTTGGATATCAGGAGTGATGTTGCTTTGATTTTCCTGATCTCTTAGATTATTTAGATTTTTTAGTTTCTCCTGGTTCTCTACCTTGAACTCATGGGCAAGCCCATGGAGCTCGTCGTAGAAACGGGAAAAGGTGGCCTTGTAGCGTTTGAGCTGATCTACATTGGTGATGGGCAATGACACCAGTCCATTGTCATAGGAGCCCAGGTAGATGTTTTCTGTGGGAAAGTGGAGCCCATTCTTGAAGTATTCAAGGAGATTGGCACTGGTATTCGATGCCAGTTCCACGACATTGAGGTAGTACTTTGCAAAGAATTGCATCTGGGCTCTGAGCTGATCGCCTGTCAGCACTGAATACCCCTCAAATGCTTCTCTGATCATATCCGCGTAGTCATTGCGGTCTTTCAGATGTTTGAAAGCCTCTGCACTCTTATCGACCTGGTTCTTCAGACCCGATAGCTTTGCTGATGCCACCTCTGTCAGGCGGT
>JAEOUB010000130.1 GCA_016839545.1 Candidatus Kariarchaeota archaeon
AGGAAGGTATCATGCACATCATCAACACCGAGAGTCATTATCAAGTAGCCCAGAATCATTAATCCGGCCAGTACCCAGATAGCGTATCTTGTTGCAGTATTGATGTTGAATCCCTCAAGAGAGAGTAGGATGGCGATAGAAATTGACCAGATAAAGGGTCCAATCGCAGCAGAGATCCTACCAAAAATATTGGAAAATCCGAAATAGTTGGCAACTTTTGAGGGCGGTGCTAGTTCGATGAGGAACTGTCTCTGCACAACCCAGCCACCTCCTAATGCAGGTCCTACTAGTATTGGAAAGACAAATACTGTCCAGGTGGGTGTACGACCTCCAGCAAGCTGAAGATTTGTGAAGAAAGCGATGACTAAAGCTACTAACCAAAGAACAGTGATAAGTGTAAGACCTTTCTTCGGACCGTTTTTGTCAACATAGACACCGACTGGATACGTGAGAAGTACGGCGAATAAGATACCTTCAGCAAGTACGATGAGAACAGTTGAACCCTCTCCAAACTCAAGACCTACCTGAACCATTGGTGTCATGAAAGCAATCACTGTATTTGCAGCATCAACATAGATGAGCCAACCAATCAGAAATACCAACATGGACCGGTAATTCAAAATTTCACGAGCAGTTTCCTTGGTGTTCCTTTTGACTTCCTCAAACATTTGATCAGTTTCCATTGGAAGCATTTCTCTCTCTTTCTCTTTCAAAGTGAACATAGGTATTGCAAAGAGTAAGAACATCAATGCGGCAACAGGGAAAATGTAAGGAATGTACCCAATTTCAAATGTATCTTGGAGTATTCCTGCGTCAGCATTGATTGGCTCAATAATGAAATCACCAAAAATCGGGCTAAGCAAGAAACCAAGGCCAATTCCAATGAAAGAACCAAAATACCCTAGTGCAACACCCAATCCACTAACCTTTCCTACCAGCTCTTTGTCTGTCACAAATGGAAGAATAGAGTCATAGACTACAAGACCCATCTGGTAGAATAAATTGGAGAAAAAGAATATCACCATAATAATTAGGATACTATTCGTATAGGCGGAAATGACTAGTGAAGCCATGAAGGTGATACAAAGCATACTGATTTTCATCAGAAGATATTTGCGTTCTCTTAATTGATCTGCATAGGCTCCCAAGAATGGGGATATAACAGCCATTACTCCATTTCCAATCAATAGAACTGTTGAGAATGCAAAATTAGCACGAACAATTGCTCGTGAACCATCGCCAATTTGCCCGAAATACAGGATCTGAAGCAGTGGTACAAATGTCAATGAGACAACCACCATTGAGAATATCGTATTTCCTAGATCATATGCCGCCCATTTCATCAAATTGCGTTGATACCAGGGTTCCTCAGATATCCTATACTTGTAGATATCAGAAACTGTTGTACTTCCTGTGCTCTTAGCACTGTCGTCCGCCATACAACGGCTAAATTTGTCTGCCATTTAAGTTTATGTCGTCTTTCATCTTTTGAAGAAAGATTCGGGTGAAATAGATAACATGGAGATTGGGTGAAATTGTACTACATTGAGCAAAGAATTAAGAGCCACTTTTCCGTTGGAATTCTGTGAGGCTGCACATTGCACTCATCTTGGTTATTGCAATATCCTCCTTACATGTTAACTCTAACATTGCACCTCAAGAAGCTGAAGTAGAAATCCTGGCAGATGTTATTGCTAAATCAATTTCAACACTAACTTCGATCAAGGACTCATGGTACTATCTTCCTGAGAACCTTCTGTTTGGGACAGTAAACATTTCAAAATTTGATGACATCATAGATCGTGTCGTCAATACAACTAATTACTTAGATATCGTGAAACTAAAACGACTCTCTGAAATCCTAAGATACAATAGTTCAGCACTTGACTCATCTGTAGCGAACGCTTTGAACAATAGTAATCTGAACGCTTACCATCTACCACTTTCTGAAAGTGATGGAGCATACAATATATGGGAATTCATGGCACTCCATGGATATAAGTATGCTAAGGATCTAAACATGACCCATATCTGGAACGCCACTCTTGCTGAACAGGGCCTCAAACGGTGCTATGATGTACATTATCGATCGTTTTGGAAGTGCGATGCAGAGGTCCCCAAACCAACCAGCTTATTTGGAACGCGATGGATGAATACTGCTAACCTTGCCAAAGCCTTCCTATTAGTCCATGAAGCGTCGAATTCAAGTGACTCACTCAATATGTCAATTCAACAATGGAAGGATTTCAATTCAAGATACTGGGTTAACAGCTCTGGATATTATTTCTATGCACCCTCCTGGAAAACATTAGAGTGGAGTACGATAGAAGTTGTCTATAACTATTATCCATTATTAGTGGCAAATGGGACTCTGGACAATTTTGAAAGGATATTCTTAGATTTACAAACACGATACTTGGAGGGAGGTTGGAATGCACCGCTATGGTACAGTGGATTGATTCAACATTTCAAAGGATCATCCCAGAAACGTGTACGCGGTACTTTCGATGCTTGGCATATGCTCCACAATTTCTATGCAAATTTTACTCAACAAAATCAAGCACAGATGCGTCAGATGCTTACAGGAGATGGAAATACGAGTCTCGCCGCATGGCAGCATGTATTGACTCCGACCGGGAGTGTATTTGGTGAAACTTCCTACAGATTCAAGATTGACTCTGACAAACCCTTCAGCGATGCAGGTACAATTACTGGAGCATCTCTGCTTTTCCTGCTGGGTATTGTACCCGAAAGTGGATCAGGTTTGGGATTGGCTCGAAATTCTGAAGGATACAGTGGAGGAATACTACAAGACCCCACACTTAGGTTTCTCTACTCACAAAACCTCGTAACATTACCGATAAAAGCAAACACCACATTGAGATTTATGTATGGAACCGAGCATCCCACAGCACATTTCGACAATGAGGGAGTGTATAAAATCCAATTTACT
>JAEOUB010000131.1 GCA_016839545.1 Candidatus Kariarchaeota archaeon
GGTTTAAACTCGACTAGATCTCCCTTATTTACCATTATCTGCATATAATTCAACTTATTATTGTAGCTTTTGCTCGTCATCGGACACGAGTTATCAATAATTTCAAGTAATCGAGGTGTATTCTGAGATGTATGAGTGAGGTACTAAAAGAAATTCCATACAAAATAGAGAAGTCGAAGGGGATGGAACCTTTCTGGGAGGGTTTGAATGATAATCAACTGAGAACTACAAAATGCATGAAATGCGAGAATTTGCATTATCCTCCTAGTCCAGTTCTCTGTCCAGTTTGTTTTGGTACTGAAATGATTTGGGAGTCACTTCCATTATCTGGTACAGTAACTACATTCACCTATGTCAGTGCACCACCAGCTGGATTCGATAAACAGTATATCCTAGCCTCCGTCCGGATCGATAAGCTGGACAAAGCAATACTTGGTAGATTTCATGGAGAAAAATTGGAGATTGGTGATCGAGTTCAACTAACATTTGAAAAGATTGGAGACCAATCATTGTTCATATTTCAGAGTGTCACAGGTTAGAAAGGAATAATCATATGTTGTTCTCTTCCCATTGTCGCTTTCCCATTTTTTTTATAAATGAAACTTTTACAGAAGTATGAGAGCGGTGAGTATATTCACTGGGGAGTTTTGAATTTTGTCCACTAAATTAACTATCGATCAATTGAAGGTTGAGATCGGAGAACCCGTTCTCACGAGATATGAAAGAGCACGAATTGTGGGTGCAAGAGCTCTTCAAATATCTCATGGTGCCCCTGTGCTTATCGAGACAG
The DNA here is from genome assembly GCA_016839545.1 of Candidatus Kariarchaeota archaeon. Lineage (GTDB taxonomy): Archaea > Asgardarchaeota > Heimdallarchaeia > Heimdallarchaeales > Kariarchaeaceae > Kariarchaeum. The sequence continues at coordinate 791 of JAEOUB010000131.1, forward strand.
ATAACACTGATTTCAGACCGCATGATGTGGCTAACAAAGAACTGAAAGCGAGAGTTCTACCAATAGGATTATCGAGGAGACTTCCAAATGGCAAATCTCAGGTAATTCCGCTATTCTGGTTGAAGGATCGTGAGTTTATCACACAGATTGACATTCCAGAAGAGGAGATTACTATTTCTCCCAGGAAGGAGAAAGTTCCAGAAAAGGAGGTCAAGAAGCCTGCTAAGAAATCCAAAGCAAAGTCCGAGCCATCAAAAAATTCTGATATAACTCAGATTAAAGGAATAGGAGCTAAGAAGGTAGACGAGTATCATGAAGTCGGATTTACCTCCGTCGATGCCATTGCAAATGCCGATCCTAAGGATCTTCAGAAAGTATCTGGAGTTGGACCAGCAACAGCAAAGAAAATTATCGAAAGTGCTAAAGAATTACTTTAATGGATTTGCAATCATAAACCATTCATATCTCACGAAATGAATTCTCAATCTTCAAGAATATTATATCAAAACAGGAACTATTAAATTCAAAGCCCCCTTATTGAAATTTGTGGCTCAGTCTGCTGAAATTACACCTGACAATGTCAAGGATATTATTGAGTTCAAACCGGCCTTGATGAAAGTTATCCAGGATGAGGATACTGCAAAAATGGTAATGGATGACCTTTATTTTCCAATACTTGTTGTTCTCAGAAATGGCCCCATGACTGTTAAGGAAATCGAGGAGAAGTACAACGAGATTGCAAAGAACAAGAAATCGGATAAGACGATCTACAGGTATTTGAAGACGCTTCAAGATCACGATCTCATTAAGGCTGCAGGTCAGAGAGTAGTACTTGGAAAAACTGCAACCGAAACATTATTTGCAAGATCTGCTTACGCAATTTATTTACGGAATGAACATGCGGATTTTTGGGAGGGAGAAGAAGGAAATCGACTATCAGCTGTTTTAGCCAACGCACTATCCCCTATACTACCTAATAAAAAAATCAATAATGAGAAGTTACTTGAATTCCTTAGGAACCTAAGTCTGAATAGAATAGATATGCTGAAAAATCTCCTTGAACAGGCAGATGAAGAACTTCTAGATGGTATTAGTGATTTCGATTGGCGTAGGTTCACTGCATTTTATGATCTTGCAGGACTATTTGCCGTCCTGTTACGTAATCCCACCCTAATTGATGAGTTGAGATCCTGTTTTGAATAGCGTTTCATTGACAACAATATGATTACCATCTCTACTAACTTTTGACTTATCTCGTCATATCCTTTTTTTTCTTGATAGCCAATTAACTTGGATATCAAGGTAGTATGACAATAATCGTTTCCCAGTAGAATATACCTGTCTAGAAATTCTTCCCATGGATCTTCATTGAAACTGTACCCATTCAAGTACAAAACACCGTCCTCTATCTCTATCAGAGAGGGGGACTCCTTTTCTCTATCCGCTTTGATAAATGTGCCATCCATCGTCAATCCAATATAATTTCGCGTACTTAATTCAAATAGAACCATTGAGATTTCGCATGATATTGAATTTGGTAAGTTCCCATCCAGCAGTTGACTTCCGAAGTGAATGAGTCGGTTTAACAATTCGATAGGGAAATAGATTGACAATGCCCCTTGATTTGTACACATTTGGAGTATAGAGGTTACACCCAATGATCTCAGTTTAAGGTAAATTGATCTGGTCATTCCAAATATATCAAGCAAATCAAAAGCTTTCTCAGAAGTCACACCTGTATCCTGCAATTAGAGATATAAACAGCAGAATTACTGAAAATGAACCTTGTTTTCTAGAGGTAAATCACAATAAATTGATTTCCAGCTAGTACCAGTAACGCGAGAAGTAACATACGTAGTAACCAAAGTTTACCTCGGTATATCATTTCATTCGATGGTTCTGTTCCTAACCAGAGGATGATACCAATGATTATCAAATCTAACACAGAGAGGATTATGGGTATAAACAATGAACCGAATATCGGGAGAAATATCAAAGGTAGTGTTGATAGTAACCCTAAGAATATAATCAGGGATCCAACAATCATACCTCCTGTTTTGCCAAATCTCACCGGAATTGTTTTGATATCATGGGCTCTATCTCCTTCAATATCAATAACATCCTTCCAAACCTCTCTACCCCAGATCAAGAAGAAAGCGTAGAGTCCTATACTCGAAGACCCAACTGTGAGAGATTTGTTGACAACAATATCAGCGTAGATGAAAAGGGCAGCAGTAACATACCCGACTATCATATTTCCAAATAGACCGGATTGTTTCAATCTCAGATTATAAAGATCCAGTATCATCATGTTCAGTATTGCCCAGAACATAGAGAAAGGAAATAATCCTACTCTGAGGTCAATCGCCAATCCTGAGAGAATTGCGATTACAGCGAGTAGTACTGCCCATGCTTTCCCTTGAGAAAGGGTTATTTTCCCACTTGGTAGTGCTCTATGTGGTGCGTTGATTTTATCGATTTCATAATCAACTATGTCATTGTGGGTCATCGAATGTGCTGTCACAAAAAATGCGGCCATGCCCACGAAAAGGAAAGTAAAAGGATCAATGAGTGGTGCCACTTGACCTGCTGCAAGATGAAGTGCCACTATCACAGCTACTCCGGCTGTCGTGGAATTCAAAGGTCGCATCATCCAGAATAATGCCTGTAAACTATCTTTTGGGGGGGTCGATACTTTTGTTCCCACAAACCTAGTTCTGAGAATCTTTTTAAGAATTTGATCTTATCGGGTCGTTTAATTATGGATTTAGCTTCTCCATTAATCTGTATGAGTTTGCTCATGGATTTATAGAAGAGTTCCTGACATTATTCAATGGGGCAATCACGGACTGATCTGCTTGATACCTCAGTAGCTATCTACCTTTCATTTTTTTTTGTCAGTTTGATATATTTGGCTCACCTAATTCAAATTCCAGATGGTACGAAATTATATTATCCTAATATCCCATTATTTCTGGTAGTCAATTTTTTAGGTTCTCTATTGAGTCTAGCAAAGCAGGAAACACATCACCAAGAGGTTGAGGTTAGTAATATTGTATTATGGCATCTTCTAGCTTTGATGCCCCCTCTATTTCTTCTATTTGGTGTCAATAAATTAAAGCGACGTGAAATTAAGAGGGGTAATGATTTTTCAATTATATGGGCATTCAGAATCCTTGAATTCATCCTCTACCTCTTGACCGTTCTGTTTTTTGCACTTTTTCTGACCATCCTCTTTCTTGCCATGAACCCTGTCATTTTGGTATTACCTTTGTATTCTTCCCTAGGAATTCTTGGCTGGTCACTGGGGACCTATCTTTCAATGATTCGAGAAGAGCCTAGTAAATGGATTGTATTTCTCCAGACCAAGTTAATCTCCCCTCTCATAGGAAAAAAGTGGAAGAGGAAATTGCTTGTTGGTTTTGCTTTGATGTTTTCAGCCCTGGTTTACGCTATAGGAATACCTACTCTTTTCTCCGTGTCTCAAACGTAATGAGGGCAACTTTTTTTAAATCAAATATCTCAACATGGTTTGATGCTCGTCGATTTCAGAAAATCAGCTTTATTGGAGGAAAGTATTGCGATCATTAGAGATGAAGTGACTAATTCTTCTGTTTTTAGATCACATTTGAGGAAGATTGGTCGTTATCTGATCTATGAGGCTTCCAAAGATTTTGAGACTGTTGATACAACTGTAAAAACACCACTCTCGGAGGCTAAAGTCAAGAAAATTAAACAAGGGGTCACGGTGATCTCAGTGTTAAGAGCAGCTTTACCTATGGTTGATGCTGTGTTTGAAGAATTCGCAGATGCCTCCCTAGGTGTCGCCTCTGCTTCAAGAGGGGAA
>JAEOUB010000132.1 GCA_016839545.1 Candidatus Kariarchaeota archaeon
ACGGTCAGGAGTTGACTGAATTTCCCTTTGAACAGAGATTGAGATTGAGAAATCAATTTGTGGAAAGTATGCTAGCAAATGGCCAACCTGCAGGCATAACCTACCAAGAGGTCGAATACTACAAAATTGAGAACAAAGAACAGCTGATCTGGGCCTACAACAAATTCGTTGATCAGGGATTGGAGGGAGCTATTGTCAAGTTCCCAAACAAACCCTATGTCCTTGGTAAACGGAGTGAGAACTGGTTAAAACTCAAGCCAAAGGAGACCCTGGATGTTGTCATTACCGGTGTTGTTCCCATACAAGATCAGAGAGGGCTTCGAGTCTGGGGTGTCAGATATGCAACCCGGAAAGAGGGAGAATATATCAATATGGGAATGATCAGGGGACTGAGTACTGATGTCGGAAATCGACTGGCAGAGCTACTTGTACTCCGAGGTCTGATTCCTGAGACTACTGATCATATGATTGATCTGAAAGAGGAAATTGAACGGGCATCTGCAAGGTTCACACAACAGCAGGAAACCTACGGATTTGAGATTGAACCCAGCATTGTGATAACAATTGATTCTCTCGGAATTGTCAGACGTGGAGAGAAAGTTAAGCTCAGGAATGCCAGATTCCTTCATATCAGAGAGGACAAACCTGTGGATGAGATCACTGATTGGTTCGATATCTATCACAATTACATGACAGATGAATCATTTGCAGGATATGGCTAGAAATACGACTCAAAATGGGAAAGCTGTATAATATGATAGGAGAGGCAAGATTGTGAGTGAGTCGTCAGGCAATTTCTGGGGAAGATACAGGGAGGCTCAACCTACGACCCACTATGACCCCCTGCAAACGTTTCTAGAGGAGGGTCGACCCGTGGGATTCAGAGTGAATTTTCTGCCAGACCGTGGGAAACGTCCCAGAGAACAATCCCTGACTGATGCACTGTCTCGATTACGGCCCAAAATCGTAGAAGAGGAGATTCATAACTCTCCCCTCTGGCAAGTTCTTCATGGTAAGGAACCATGTATACCGATTGCAGGAGACTTTGAGATTATTGGAGAGCCAGACGAGAGTGAGCAGACCACCGACCTTAGCGGGTATGGTGGGATTGCGATTATGAATAAATTCTCACCTCTTGGTATTCATTCAGAACAAGCTTCAGGAGTGGCAATGGTGAATTATCCCACTGACTACACTCAGGATCTGTCATCAGCTCAGTTTAACTATCATATTCTCCGACCAATGAAAGCCTCACTCCATCATCTTCTGGAAGGAGATAGTTACAGGAATGATTTGAAAGCCCCGATCTCATTTTTCAATATTGGACCATCCTCAGGATCATCTCTCAAATACCTCCATTCACAATCCTACGCTGTACCGCAGACTGAAGGTACATTGAGTTATGCATATACAAGAGCATTCAGATCAAATAGTGAGTGCCTCACATGCAAAATAGCGAATGAAAAGGTGGTACATGACCACTTAGGACAGGAAATCGATTACGAGCGACTGACTGTCTGGGAGGATGACTTCAACAGAGTGATAGTTCCCTATGCACCGTTCCGAACGATGGGAACACGGATTATTCCCAAACCTCATTTGTCCTATATTGGAGAAGCTAGCGATGAATATCTGCAATCTCTTGGGAAAGCATTGACAGCTGCTGATTACCTGATGAATGCATCAATACCCAGTAACCGGACACCTCAACCTGACAGAACTATTCCTTTCCGTCAGACACCACACGTGAACCAGGATTTCCACATGTTCATCGATATCTACCCTCCCTTTCCTATCTTGGCTGCAGAAAGTGCAGACTTTCTGGGACTCTCACCTTGGAGTCCCTGGAGAATTGTGGAAAGGATGCGGAATGTAGATTTGTCAGTGATCGAAGAGAGTCTGGCAATCCACTGAGACAAATCTCAAATACAGAGAGATACTCGAAATTCTATGTATCAGCGGCCTTATACAAGAGTAGAGGATGTGGATAGCATCAGATCATTTGTGGAGGAGTACAATTTTGGAATGGTCATTACTGAGAATCCACTGCAAGTTACACAGCTACCATTATTATTGGAGGTGAAGGATACGCTGTGGACTATCAAAGGGCATTTTGCACGAGCCAATGCACATTGGAAGACTGCGGAAGGAGAAGTACTTCTGGTCTTCAATGGACCTCATGGCTACATCTCACCTCGCAATTATTCGACACCAGATGTGCCGACGTGGAATTATACCACTGCCCATTTGCGAGGCACACTAGAGATTATCGAGGATGACAAATACCACTGGGAAATTGTAAAGGATCTTGTGGACCATTATGAGACTGATCGTAATAGCTGGGCTCTAGATTACGTTGATCCTGACTCCGTACAGAGCCAGATTCGAGGAACTGTTGCCTTCAGAGTCACCGTTGAAAGTGTTGAATGCAAATTCAAACTGTCTCAGAATCGACCTGTTGAAGATCGTAAAAATGTGATCCGTCAATTACAAGAGGAGGGAAATACCGAACTGGCTGAGTTTATGATAAAATTCGCTATTTCCGAATGATTCTGAATCCTCCTTCGATCTCTTCGATATCGAAGATTGGACCCATAATTTGCTCAACAACCTGAATGTTGGTATTGACATGCTGGTATCGTTTGTCAAATGTGTACGATGACCCACGGGGAGCAAATGCCAGAGGAACTATGAGCTGATCTGCTAACTGTTCATCCACTGCGACACCATTGTAAGAGATCTTCTTTGCAGCTTTGGCAGTTGTTCTCCCAAGTTCCAAAGGATCAAGTTTACCCTGGTAGACACGGGCGATGGCTTTTGCAAGGCCATTATCATACTTGAGTATCGCACTCAGAGCTCCTCCTTTGCAATCAGCTTCAGCATACCCTGCAAACTGGGATGTAGGCTTTGCAGACTGCCTGAATCCCTTGATCAACTGTTCTCCAAGTCGATCTTTCTCATATTCCTTTGACATACTGGCAATAGCGAGCAGCTCAGTCATCTCGCCTTCTTCCAGTTGAACTTGTCCAAAATCGATTGGATACATCAGAATACGACCCTTGGCACCGCCTTTGGGGAAGAACCCTGGACGATTCAGTTGGACAGCTGTTTGAAGGCCAAATTTCTCAAATATGGGTACATTGACATGATGAAGTACATCAAAGTTCGGTGCAAATTGTACATGTGATCCCCCGCCTGTGAAATCAAAACCAGCCGGGTTTCGGGAGGCGAAACAGTAATTGCTCAAAGTCTGGTAGACAAGAGACACAGCACCTGCAGTAGGAATATTAACGACTGGTATGTCCTTAAGATCGAAAGTATAACCTGTTCCGCTTTCAACAAACAATTCGACAGAACCGAGATGATCACCAGAAAAAGTTGCCCCGGTGATCTCTTTCAGAATTTGGAGGCCTGAGAGGTGTTGTTCCTGCAATCCTCTTCTAAGACGCTGATGACGTACATTGGTAATGTGGAGTGGACGCTGCAAAGCCAGAGCTAATGGGACTCCCACACGTATGACAGAGCCACCGCCGAGATTTCCATCCAGTTCAATCTCTGAGGACACTGATGTAC
>JAEOUB010000133.1 GCA_016839545.1 Candidatus Kariarchaeota archaeon
AATAGCTGGGAATTTTCTTTTGACGAGACTCAGAGATCTCCCGTGCCTTCTGCGAATACATGAGGACGGCCAATCCGGGAGGCAGTGCCAGTGCTTTCTGAGCTCCAGTAAGATAGATATCAACGCCCCATTTCTCCTGGTAGAGTTCCTGACCTCCCAGTGCACAGACCCCGTCAACCACGGAGACAACACCCATTTCAGAGCAGACTCTGGCAAACATCTCAATGTCATTGGCCACACCCGTGGATGTGTCTACATGCTGGATAAAAGCAAAATCAACCTGAGAGCTGCTAAGTTTGTCTCTCAATTGCTCCTCACCAATCCCCATTCCCTGTGCAGCAGAGAGCTTGGAGTGATTCAGCCCCAGACTGTTGGCCAGGGTAACGAACCGGTCACCAAAATACCCTGATTCACATATCAGCACCTTCTGATCTTTGCTGGTATCAATCAGGTTGAGCATGGCAATCTCCATTGCCAGGGTTCCTCCACCCGCAACCACCAGAGGAGAATAGGAGTCAGATACACCAAACACGGTTCTCATGTTCAGCAATGCCTTCTGAAAGGCACTGACAAATGCCGGCTCGGTGTGTGAATAGGCACGGGAGGCAGTTGCTTGTAGTATACTATCATCACTCTCAACAGGTCCGGGGATCATTAACAAGGGTTCCTGTGGTGTATAAGTTCTCATTAGACAGACTTTGGAGCTGTGCATAAAAACTGTGGTGCTACGGCTCGATTTAGGGATAGTTGGGTATAGTGTGCTCCTCAATAAACGAGATATCTAGCTGATCTAGTGAGGGGCAGCCGATCATGGCCATGGTGATTTCAAGCTCCTTGATCAAGAGATTGTACACCTCTTCTACTCCCTGCTGGCCCTTGGCTCCCAGTCCCCAGATATAGGGTCTTCCAATAAGCACGGCTTTGGCACCGAGTGCCATTGCCTTGACAATATCACTGCCCCGTCTGATTCCAGAGTCCAGCATCACATCAATGCCATCTGCTGCTCTAACCACCCGGGGCAAGCACTCAATACTGGACAGAGAGCCATCCAGCTGTCGCCCACCGTGATTACTGACAATTATCCCATTGACTCCATAATCGACACATCGTTTGGCATCCTCTGCAGTCTGCAGACCTTTGATAATGATTGGCAGATTGGTCAGGGATTGCAGCCAATCAAGGTCCTTCCAGGTTATCGAGTCCTCAATCTGATCTGCCACATACTGTGCAAGCCCAGAATTTGAGCCACTGACTCCGGGAAGTTTCATCTGGTCCATCCCCCTGTAGTTTTCCAGGAAGACATCCTCAGGAAGAGTGAACTGATTGTAGGCATCTTTCTCACGATGACCCAGAACCGGGGCATCCACTGTCAATGCAATGGCCTTGTATCCTGCCTGCTCTGCCCTCTCCACAATATCTCGAGTAATAGTACGGTCCTTATTCCAGTAGAGCTGGAACCATTTTGGAGATGATGAGGCTGTAGCCACATCCTCAAGAGAGGTGGAAGATAGAGAGCTGAGTAACATCAACGCATTGAGATTCTCTGCCGCTCTGGCAGTGGCATACTCTCCATCAGGATGAGACAATTTATGCAATGACACCGCACCTATAATCAGGGGTTTTGCCAGCTCCTGTCCCAGTACTGATGCACGTAAATCTATGGATGAGACGTCGACGAGGATGTTTTGTTTGAGTAAAATTTTCCGAAACGCCTTGGTATTCCGACTCAGCGTCAATTCATCAATGCTGCCGCCACGAATGTAGTCGTAGGCCATCTTGGTGACATTCTTCTTTGATGCTTTCTGGTAGTCCGAGAGATTGACGAACTTTTCTTCCACAGAGGAGCTGAATGAGATCAGAATAAATAGATTGTTCTCAGAGGTTAGTTCTACCTTGAGAGTGTGGCTTCAATTACCCCAAAGGGTTCAGGTGTGGGGACCAGGATCTCCAGGTTATTTTCCTCACCGAACTTGGAGAGATCAAAAAGGATCTTGTGCTCATTTGGCATTGACACATTGATATCATCAACTGCTGGAAACTGCTCCAGTACCTTCTTTGCCATTTCATACAGTGTTTCCTGTACTGACTTGGAGTCATGGTTGGCAAAGATGCTGAGCAGGGTACTTCGAATGCCAGACATGGTACCCTCATAATCTGTCTCTGCAATGTATTTCCATGTAGCAGTCAGAGTGGTGGCAAATATCCGGTCTGCAGTGGGTTTGAGAGTGGTGTACTCGTCCATGACATAGTTTTCAAAGCCTGAGTTTGCTGATTTGAGAATGGTGAGACCAGCTAGTCCCGAACTGATAGTGTGTGATCCATCATAGAATACGGTGGTTACCAGCCGTTCAGATTTGTTCTGGCTGAATGCACTGGTCGCAGTTCCACCATTTACAGTTAGGGGTTGCCAGAGGTTGGTCTCAATCACTACCTTTGCAGAACTGATCTGCCCGTAGGTATTGACGAAGTGAGAGGTGAGGATCTTACCGAATTCCTCTGCACTACTGAATGATTCCCGTTTTCCAAGGATATAGACCGTGTTTTTCATGGTATCAGTGGGCACTACCTTGCTATTGTCACCATGGACAAATGCAGCCTCCATATCTCCTTTCAGAGTTATCTGAACAGACATGTCGATGATTGTGTGAGGATCTGTACTGCGATCCAGCTTCAGTATCTTGACATCAGCTTTTCCATACTGGTTATTTGAAATCCGCAAGGTCATAGTCTGATTGAAATGTGGACCCTCTTAACAGTTAGTAACCCTAGATTCAGTTTTTGTAAACAATATTTTCTTCGGGTATCATAACCTGTGGCTGTGGAACCTCTTCAATTTCTGGTACTGCATTGGGATCAGGCAGGCTGATTGGCATGAACTGAGTCAGATAGGTATTGATCTCAATACTCGCCTCCTTGGCACCCACAATTGCCTCGATAGCAGTCTTGGGTCCGGTGAGATTATCTCCTGCAGCAAAGACACCTTCCTGCTGGGTCATGTAGGAACCTTCGCCGGTGACAAACGTGTTCCACCGGCTGAGTTCCAACGCAGGTGTGATGTTTTCAGGTTCCTGGCTGATTGCCATGATTACCGTATCTACCTCAACAAAATACTCAGATCCTGGAATTGGGAAAGGTCGTTGTCTGCCAGAGGCATCGGGTTCTCCCAGTTCCATCTTCACCATCTCCACACCTCGTATCCGGCCATTGCCTACAACCTTGGTGGGTGTTCTCAGGAATTCAACAGGGATATCCTCATTGAATGTCTCTCTGATCTCCTCCTCTGTTGCAGGCATCTCCTCACGTGTTCTTCTGTAGACAAGGGTGGCCTGAGACCCGAGTCGGGTGGCCACCCTAACCGCATCAATGGCTACATCCCCACCCCCGATTACCATGACGCGTCTACCGATGCCTGCGGGTTGATGCAACGCAACCCTTCTGAGGAAATCAATGGCGTGGATAACACCATCCATGTCCTCTCCCTGTATGCCCATCCACTTGGGCTGATGTGCCCCGTGGCTGATGAGCAATGCCTTGTAATCCTGCTCCTGGAGTTGATCCCAGGTGATGTCGGTACCAAATGACACCCCGGTCCTGATCTCAATACCCATTGCCTCAAGCTGGTCGATCTCTCTGTCCAGTACCTTCTCAGGAAGACGGTACTCGGGAATTCCCAGCCTCAGCATTCCACCTCTGACCTCGTGTTTCTCGAAAATGGTCACTGTATGACCCATCTTGGCAAGTGCATATGCTGCAGTCAATCCTGCAGGTCCGGAACCTACGATAGCCACCTTCAGCCCAGTAGAGGGGAGCTGGACATCCCAATCCTCGGGTTTGCGATAATTCTCGGAGAGGTACCGCTTGATCTGGAGAATATTGATGTGATCGCCTTTTTTACCAGCGATGCAGGCATCCTGACAGAAAGCTGGACATACCCGGTTGAATGACTCAGGGAAGCAGTAAAAATCATTGACCACATCCGCGGCCTGCTGATAATCTCCCTCGTGGATACTGGTGAGCATGGTTCTGATATCAAAATTACCTGGACATGCCTCGACACACTGAGGTTTGCGACAGGTATAGCATCGACCTGCCTCAACAAACACTTCATCCTGGG
>JAEOUB010000134.1 GCA_016839545.1 Candidatus Kariarchaeota archaeon
AGAAGACCACGGGTGCAAACCCAATGAAGTTACCATGACGTAGGGAGGGGATCACCACTACCACCCAGGGAATGGAGGCAAAACCTAGAAAGAAGAGTGGTGGTATCAGGTTGGTAATGGTAGATAGAGCACGATGTCTCACATTGAGTGGACTGGTGGATGTGGAGAGTGTCATAGTGGCACCTCATATAATAATAAAGTAATTATAATTATAAGGATATGGTTGATATTATAGACAATTGACTATTAAAACGACAACCACAATGATTATTTGATAACAGAGAAGTCCATCTGCATGCAGCTCATCGAATTGACTCTTGACAACTGGGGTGATGCGATTGCACTCGAGGTGGCAGATAATCAGGAAGATTATATCGCTTCAAATGTCAAAACCATCGCCCAATCAAAATTCATGCCCTATCTCGAGGTTCGGGCAATGGGGAATGAGGAGGGTATGGTAGGACTGGTCGCCTACGTGGTGCGTGTCTCAGAGTTGGATGACAAAAAACCTGATAGTGGCTATATCATGAGATTCATGGTCGATGCCAATCACCAGGGAAAAGGATATGGACGTACTCTGCTTGATCTCACTGTTGAGACAATCAAGAGAGAGGAGCCATCCACGAGATACATCTATCTGAGTGTGGTGCCTGAAAATACCGGGGCAACAGGATTTTACAGGAAAATGGGATTTGAACCCACTGGAGAGAAAGCCGGCAGTGAGGATGTCTACCGTCTCACTCTGTAACTAATCTCGCATAAATATCGCCGTGTGAAATCACATTGGCCAAGTATGTCAGCATATCGTCAGAAGAAAGCCAATCTGATAGTTTGAAAGTCTCACGGGGAGAGAATGCAAATTGGTACCTTCCAAGGCCTTCTAGATACGTAATGCACCGTCGTGAGGGATCAGGGTAGACTGGCAGGTACTCAAACGAGAGAACAGGAACTGCGGAAGACAGACCCCTTATCACCTCAAATTCATGTCCCTCTACATCGATCTTGACAAAATCAGGTACGCCATACTCAGCAATCAGAGCATCCAAGGTTGTCGTCCTGATACTCTCAGTTAGATCCCAGTCCACATCCCAGCCAGGTTTGCCAGCCACATTTGTAAAATCATTTTGCACAGTGGAGATCGTGGGGTTTCTTGATGAAACTCTCAGTTCTGTGGTTCCCTCTTCACTGCTCAGTGCAGCATGCACAACGGTCACATGATCCATCCTGCCAAAATACTGTTCCAGCTTTCTTGCGTAGAATTGTTGAGGCTCGACAGCTACAACAGAGATACCACGCTCGGCAAAGAACCGGGTCTTGTCTCCCAGATGAGCACCCACATCAAATATTAATCTGAAACCAGATAGTCCCAGATCCGAAAAGAGTCGCAGCATCCTCCGTTTCTTGACAGGATAGAGCAACCTGTAGGTCAGCCACGATCGGAGGAAGCCTCGGTCCACATATGTTTGATGAAGATTGCAGGTATAAGGATTATCATCAACACCTTTGACAATTCAAAGATCACCCAACACACACTTATTGGAAATGGTATTCAGAGAAATATGGTTGATACCACTTCAATTCTAGCTCTCATAGGTGCGAGCTCAGGTTCCTTCTCAGTTCTGGTGAATGCAGTCACCGCGAGAAGAGCATCACTTGAAGCCCAGAGACCCAAGCTCAATGTTGATCTTACATCAGATGTGATCAATGACAAGATAGTCTGTCATCTTGAAATGCAGAATGTTGGAACAAAACCGATGAATATCAAGTCCATGAGACTCTATATCTTCGATAACGGGTTCGAGGATGATTTCATGCTGGGGCTTGCCAATTACTCCACCAACCTGTTCATCTATCGTGATCGTATTTTAAACAAGGTGAGAGATATTGACATCGAGCTCACCTACGATAATCTTGTCAACCTCACTATGGAGATGTTTGGCTATGATCGAGACTATGTCACCTCTGTGCTGACGCCCGAGAACTATGATGCAGTAAAAGCCTACAGTGATGGTCTGAAAAGTATCAATGTGGGAATTGAAGGGTATGAACCTGTGGTTTTCATTCGACCCTTCTTCCTCTTTCCAAAGAATATTGAGTTCTATACCAACCTCAAGAAGATGCCAGCAGATACTTTTCCACAGTCTGTTGATGTTATCCTGTTTGATTATACAGCATATCAGGGTAACTGGGCAAAGGATCCCTTTGCACTATCAGACAGAGTCTACCGACTGAACTGGAGGAATAACCCAGCATGGGTAGCACCTAATCTCAAACCCCTATCCAGGTACAAAGATGAGGCTAAATTCCATTCAAATGAGGTGTTTGCCAAACGCAATGACAGGGCTATTCTGTCCGTGGCACCAACTGAGCTTGGATTTCCAGAACAGTTTGCACCTCAGGAAAGAAGGTCAGTCAATTTTGAGGTCAGCTCACAAAATGTCAACGAGTTCAAGATCAAAACCAATATCTGGATCACCTCCAACAGTGCGAAATTTCTCGTACTGAAGAAGGAGATAACCAATGATTATCACTTCACTGCCACTCCCCGTGGCTGGAATACTGCAATTAAGCTGTGATCAAACAAAATCTCTGAGACAGGTAGACTTGAAAACCCTAGCACTTCGCTTTTCTTATGGCAGAAAAGATGAGAGGGGTTGATCTCTTCACATATACCACTATTGGGACCATATTTGG
>JAEOUB010000135.1 GCA_016839545.1 Candidatus Kariarchaeota archaeon
CGCTGAACAGTGAATGGATGGTCATGATACCATTTAGTTCATTTCCGTGGACAACGCCCAATACTCCCAATATTGGACCTTCTTCATTGCCCCGTGCAATCATGATCGGCACATTTGTTGCTCGATGGGCTGCATCGCTAAATAATTCAATCAACCCAAATGTGATCTCACCTTTTGGAAATGTAGAGAGGTCTATTCTCTCTTCTGCAAACGAAATGACTTCATCAAAATATTGAGCTCCCATCTATATCCTGAAATCATCTGCAGGATAAAAATATATCAAAATTGCCTCTTTTACTATACCTCAATAATTTCATCTAAGAGCGAATCATCAGGGTCAAGAGAATGGAATAGATCCCGCTTCAGGTCACCATTCTCGTTTGAAATCATATTTGACATTTTATCTATTGAGATCGCGGCCAGAACCGTCTGAATAAACCCTTCAATCAGGTCATCAATACCAATTCCTAATCTGTTGAAATCTCGGCCATCCATCAATAGAAGTCTATCAGTGTCTGTCCCCCATGATCCGTCTGGATTTTTCAACGAGAGATTTGTGCCCAACATATCCCATGATGAGTAACCTGTCTCCAAAGAATTAGATAGGGGAATTCGTGATCTCCTTGCATATGTCGTAACAGGTCTGTAACCTTGGGGTGTGGATATTATCATCATCCTGATATCTGCCACATAGAATTGTTGTTTTCTTGTCGGAACTGTTCCTATGTGGTACAGTCTCCCATATTTTCCTATAGAGCTCCACGAAGCATTACCTATCAGACTCTGAATTATGAAAATATCATAATCAAATTCTAATTCCATAAATCGATCCAGTTCTTTCTGAGAGGTAATTGTGTACACTCCCTGTCCAGCATTCGAATAGGGGACCTTGATGACAGCAAATCCTCCAAACCTCTGTATCCAATATGGTATTTCATTTTTAGAGACATCAAGCACTGTCTCAGGTGTCCTTATTTCTAGACCTGTACCTCTCAGATCACCATTGAGGAAATCATATGCCTTTGCAGCCACCAATTTATTTCTACCTCCTGCGAGACAACATACGATTGGATTGTAGATATACGTTTGAGTTGCCAAAGGGATCCGGTTCCAAGGCTTTTGGGTGACATATTTGAATGCGGCACGAACAGGTATCCAATTATCTTGATCATGAATATACAGTATCCCATCCTCAAATCGTAGATCTCTGTCAGTGTTTATTTCATGGAATTGAACAAGGTATACCTTCTCTAGAAATACATCAGCCAAGGCATGGGCATATCCACTCGCCTCCATCTTATTCTTATCATAAATTACTGCAAGAACACCTTCAGGGAGTTCCAAACCATCGATAGCTGGGAGAAATGACTCCTGCACCAACCTAATATAGCTTCCTCTTTCTTCTGCATCCTCATAAAGAGGCATAGATTTGGAACCTGACGGACAGGAATTTGTTTCAATCAATACCATATTCCGCACACCTTTCTCATTAACTACTGGAAACAGGTCCGCTCCTGCCCATTTGAAGAATTTTGGAGAATATGATAGTAAAGATGTGATCGCATCCTTATCAACTTCTGGGTGGAGATGACAATACCTCTCGATAATCTGAGTATTTGAGAGTGTAAGAAAGAATTTTACCATTGGATGGATTGATGCATTTCTAACTTTTTCATAGTAGTGAGCCTGATCCTCGAACTCACCAGGTTCAATCATTTCAATATTGCTTTCCACTAACTTCGCCTCCTAACTAGATGGATAAAAAGTGAGTGCACAATGATTTAATCACCTTGACTTTTCTCATCAATTATTTGGAATTATTATGATAGGTGTAGTCATTCAAAAAGGGAATAGATTATAAATATCAATCGCATTAACAATCTTAGTTAGTCAAAGGTTGGCGATATGGCAGTTAAGTACTCCATCTCTTATATTCGAAATCAAGCCTCAGGATTCAGTTTCTCAAGTTTTCTCAGAGGTAGAGGAAGAACAAAATGCGATAAATGCAGAGAGCACGCCGTTATGGTTGTAACCAACCAGGAGAATCCCAATATTTCGGTTAATCTGTGTGTTGAGTGTTATAACTTCTATTCAATAGAGAATCTATTGGAATACAAAGAACATGGTCCACGCCGTGTATAGATCAATACATTACTGCATTCATATACCG
>JAEOUB010000136.1 GCA_016839545.1 Candidatus Kariarchaeota archaeon
AAAGACCCAGACCTTGAACAGTGGCATGGTAGGAGGTTATCAAGGGGAGACGCGGGTGATATTTCAGGTGTAGAGTTGATTTACTACCTCAGTGACCTGGAGGAGAAACTGAAGGACTTGTTTGCTCCTGTGTCACGTCTTCACATGGATTTTAACATAAACATGGCTACCGATCATGCTATTCGAAAATATATGGGTGAAAAGATCATCCAGATACCCCTGCAACCCCGTATAGATCTACTTAGACTTATCAAAGACTCACATGAGCTTGATATCATCAAAAAGGGGATGCAGATCACAATTGATGCCCATACTGAGGCAATGAGGTGTACCGCACCAGGGATAACAGAGATCCAACTTGAATCAATTTATTCCAATGAATTCAGGTTCGGTGGTGCTATTCTACCCACCTATGAGGCTAACGTTTCATCAGGTAACAATTCACTCATTCTTCACCACCATGCCACTCACAAGATTGCTGAGGCTGGTGAGATGATACTGGTGGATTGTGGTGCTGAATATAACCACTATACTGCAGATGTTGCACGAACCTGGCCTGTTTCAGGATCATTCACTGAACCCCAGAAGTATCTCTACAACAGAATCTTGGACATCAATATGAGGTGCATAGAGATGGTACAGCCTGGGAGGAAATTCTGGGATATCCATGAGTACGCCGTCAGTGAATTGGTTGACCTGATGATCGATATCGGGATATTTACAGATGAAAAAGAGGAGATTATTCAAGAAAAACTCTACAAACCCTATTTTCCTCATGGAATTGGACATTTCCTTGGAATGGACGGGCATGATACTCCCACAATTAATAGAAATGATGTCATATTGCAGGCAGGGATGTATGTGACAATTGAGCCCGGTATTTATCTCCCCGACAGTGATCCAGTACCTGAAAAGTATCGGAGTATCGGTATCCGGATTGAGGATAATATAATCGTTACACCTTCAGGTTCCGAAAACCTTTCAGAAAGACTGGCAAAAACCGTTGAAGAAATCGAGGCAGTAGTTGGCAAAAAACTCTGATACTTTCAGGCTACAGATCATATCTATCCATTTCATTGATGGGTTGTTACCCTTAAATAACAAGATGATAATAATGGTTCATGGGTTACACCCGTTTCTCAGATAATGATCGCACAAATATTGCATCATGGGTCTCTGACAAAGGCATTTCAATGAAATGTCAAGCCTGTACTATAGGCGAGTATGCACTACGAGAGGGTATTGTCACTCCACAGTATATGGATTTCGAGGAAAGTACTCTGTCAGACGACGGGTTGCCATTGATCGCATTTCAATGTGGTAACTGTGCTCATCTGCTACTATTTGCACTGTACAAGATACTTCCATACTATGTCGATTGATTATTGGGCTGACTTTAACACATCTTTCAACCTGTTAATCGATGGTACCACCAAGGGATCCACATCTTGGATGGCAGCCAATTTGATGCTCATGTAGTCTAGGATCCATGTAAATCGAAGCTGTTCCTGTACTTGGTCCTCTACTTCAAGTTCCAATGATGCAACCATGTCGATTTGTTCTTGCATCTGAGTGCTGAGAAAATCAAGATGGATCCTCGTTCGCTGATGCTCCCAATTTGACCTGAGCAAGATGAGAGATCTTCCCTTTTCTTTTCCATCAAATCCCACTATCGCATTATGACTGAACTCTGGAGCGATGTAACTTGCTGCCGATAGTTTAGAGTTCTCGTTGAGCTGGCACCTAAATCGCAAGCCCACATGTGCCAATATATCATCCTGCAGAATAAGTGAAAAATTACCTAGCATATCCTCACACAGATTGTCAAATGGCTCAGTATCGAAATCAGATGTTGCGATCCATCTTGCTCGCGTATCGGCATCAGGTATGTCAAGATGAAGAGTTTGGGCTACGAGACCGTAGAGTGAGCCACAGAGGAATGGAAACGCAGCTCTGGGTGCAATGCCTTGTGGTACTTGAACTGACTCAAGACCCTCTTTCTCTGCAATTTCCTGCAATTTTCCATTGGATGAAATGGTAACAGGTTTGATTCCTCTCTCCAGAAGCTGACCTAGCATGTCCAAAGTCTCCTCTGTGTTGCCCGAGTAGCTAAGAACCACAGCAGCCCAGCTGTCATCAACAAATCTTGGGAGTGCATATGTCTTATTGATTTCAACTCGTTTATCTGACCTCGTGGAGGCTAAACCCTTGATGTAATCTCCAGAAATTCCTGAACCTCCCATCCCACAGATTATTAGTTTTTCACATTCAAATGGAGTGTTCAGAGTACTCTCCATACTTCTCACAAAATTCTCTCCAGAAGCAAATACCTGTCTGAAGAGGTCCTCGGTGATCTCGTTGAGGTCTGTAACCATGAGCTCCTACCCTCAATCGCAGATATATGTCTTTAGCTACGACCTCCAATTCTGTAAACCACATCAAATTGATTATACCTGATTAGTAGGGAATAAAAGAATGAATACCCTATACCATTAGCTTATGAGCTCACAGTATGAGAAGTTCCTTGCTGAACTGAGACTGATTGGAATTGACCCGGATTCTAAAAAGTACTATCAGGCAGTATTCAGGAGTAAAAAGCTTCAAACCCTCAATCTTACCGAGGTACTCCATGAGAAGGCAGTGGTACCGTCGCAACTTTACGAGCTCTCCACCTTGAATTACCTCAATCTTTCTGAAAACAGGCTGAAAAGGATTGATCCTGAGGTCAGCCAACTGTCAGGTTTGAGAGAATTGAACCTGAGTAATAACCCAATATCTGAGCTACCTGACGTTTTGGGTGAACTTCACTTACTTGAATCCCTGATACTTCGCAATATGGCGCTGAATGATCTCCCTGTCAGTCTCGCAAAGTTGAAGCAGTTGAAAAAACTAGATCTGTCCCTAAACCAATTCGAGGAGTTCCCTATTGTTATTTCCGAGCTTCACAGCCTTGAGGAGCTTGTTCTATCCTACAACCAGATCTCCTCTCTTCCCAACATATCAGAGATGAGGAACTTGGAAAAATTAGTAATAAAAAACAACTCTCTGACTCAATTCCCTGAGGAGATCTCCCATTTGGAAAAATTGTACTACATTGATTTCAGTGGAAACCGAATATCTAGCATTCATGATAATCCATCACTTCCAAATGTGCAATACCTTAATCTGAGAAAGAATCAGATCACCGATCTGCCAAATATCTTTGGAACGAACTCACAGTTGATGGCCCTCTTGGCTGGAAACAACTATTTAGAAGAGATTTCTCCTGATCTTGCAGAACTGAAGAAACTCCAGGTTCTTGATATCAAGTACAATCGGCTGACTCAGATACCGAGCTCATTTGACTCCTCCAACATCAAGGTCCTATTCTTCGATGAAGAGAAGATCAATGCCAGCCCAGCTACTTTGAAAAGATGGCTACTACGTGTCAACGCCAATTCGCAATACAACAATTATGTGATAGTGATGTAATGGCGCCACCAATTCCGGATTATTCTATGACAGAGAAATGTATTGAGGTAAATTTCTTCAAAGACAGCTTCAATTATTGATACAAAGACCGCCAAACTACCAATTATTACCTATTTCGAGAGAAATGTTGTCAAGTTTATTAATGATTGATCCTCCTTCAAAATTGTGACCTTAAAGATTGGTATTAACGGATTCGGTAGAATCGGAAGATTGGTACTTCGTCATCTTTTGGCGATGTCAAAAAATGGAATGGATATAGATATTATTGGTATCAATGATTTAGCCCCCCTTGAAAGCCTTGCTCATCTTTTTGAGTTTGACTCTGTTCATGGTAGATTTGATGGTACTGTTGAGGTAAAGGATGACTCACTTGTTCTTGCTGGTGATGAATTCCAGACATTTGCAGAACGCGATCCAGAAAACCTCCCTTGGGGAGAACTGGGAGCAGATGTAGTAATCGAGTGTACTGGTATCTTTAATACAAGAGAAGGAATGAGCAAGCACCTAAAAGCTGGGGCAAAGAAAGTAATTGTTTCTGCTCCTGGATCAGGAGTTGATGTTACTATTGTCAGGGGTGTCAACAATGATGATTATATCCCTGAAAAGCATAATCTCATCTCCAACGCCTCTTGTACCACCAACTGTTTGGCAACCACTGTCAAAGTTCTAGATGACAATTTTGGATTCGAATACGGGAACATGACAACTATTCACGCATACACTAATGATCAACCCATGCTCGACTCAGTTCACAAGGATTATCGTCGTATGCGAGCTGGTGCCATAAACATGATCCCTACATCCACCGGTGCCTCAAAAGCCGTTGGACTTGTACTCCCCCATTTAGCTGGTAAAATCGAGGGTCTGGCTGTACGAGTTCCCACACCAAACGCTTCACTTGTTGATCTAACTGCCCGAGTTAAGGGTAAAGTGACAAAAGAGGATCTGGAGAAAGTCTATCGAGAGGCGTCTCTTGGTGAACTAAAAGGCATTCTTTCATTTGAATGGAGAAGTCTTGTAAGTTCAGATTTCATCGGAAATCCACATTCCGCGATTATTGACTTTCCAACTCTCCAGGTCATTCAGGGTAGTGATGAGTCAAGCCTGGTGAAAGTCTTAGCATGGTATGATAATGAGTGGGGATATGCAGCTCGTACTGCAGAATTAGCTTACGAAGTCTACGAGAAAGGCTATTGATTGGCGCCTGAAATTTCCATATTTCTCCAGAATCAGAAAATTCTGAACCACCATACTCTCTCTTTATATATTCTTTGATTATGATGATATATCAAAGGAGAGGCTCCATAATTACAGAATAGAGTCTATTGTATCGAGTACCTCTCATGTTACCTTAAAACTTTAATTCTCTTAAAGAGTTCAGGATATGCAGTTTCTGTATTACAGATACCTGTAGGTTACCCTCATGCACGATATTGATGTTCCTGAACGGATCGCTCGACTGGTAGAACTCACGGACAATCTATGGTGGAGTTGGGCACC
>JAEOUB010000137.1 GCA_016839545.1 Candidatus Kariarchaeota archaeon
TAGTCGTGCCCATTTTCAGCAACCAAGTTGTCATCTATAATATTTGAATGGGCGGCATCAAAATAAATCCCAACGCCACCGTTATTTACGACGGTATTGTTCTGTATAACTGATGAACTGGTATTAAAGAAAAGAATCCCATCAACATTTCCAGATACCGTTGTATTTCTAATTTCAGCATTTGATACATTGGCAAATACAATCCCCCAGTTTCCATTAGAGATCGTACTGTTTGCAATAACAAAATGTTTCCTAGTATTATTGATTTGTACTTGAGTATCATTGGTAACGCTGATATCGAGTTCAATGATATAAGGATGGGTCGAGTTCCCTGCACCGGGAAATGATTTACCAACCAATTCAGCATCGCCATTGATTTGCAATGAAACATTATGGGATGTATCAACCTGTATTACCTTTTCAGTTATTACCTCGTGATCATTCACTTGGGCTGTTGAGGAGGTCAAACCCAATGATGTGACGAGAAATACAATAATCGTGATTCTGATTAGTAATTGTTTTGACATATTTCGCCGAGTGGAAATGTCCTTAAAACAATTATGTGCTTCGAGTGTTTATTTAACCCATCCTATAATTGAACAAAGATTCCCTTGTAGTGAAAAATTACACCGAATTATACTTCAATTATCTACTCTTCGTTTTTCGCTACGATTTTGATCAATCTCTGGTCAGTACTCACAAGATCCCCAGTTTTGACATAGACATCAGCCACAACACCCCCGCCGTCAGATACAATATCATTCTGCATCTTCATTGCCTCAAGTGTCAGTACTTTTTGACCTGCAGCCACTTCATCACCAACTTTCACCGCAATCTCAGTAACATTGCCTGGCAGTGGAGCAACAATGATTCGTTCTCCTGACTTAGTGGATTTCTTTCTCTCCAGTTTTGGAACTGCAGGATTGTACGAGAACTCAATGGCTCTACCTTCAAGATAGATCTGGCCCCCCTGGTATTCAATCTTGTAGGGATGGTTTTCTCCCACTATTGCATTGTAGTAGCCATCCTCATCATATTCAACCTCAACATCGTAGGCTTTGCCATCAATGATGACCTCACCAGTTTCCTGATCAATATGGACAACCTGATCTCTCCCATTGAAGAACACGTCATACGCCTTGAGTTTTCTCTTCTCAAGTTTTGCCTCCTTGGCATGTTCCTCCTTCTGGTGGTCTGTTGCCAGCTTGATAGGGGTAACTGTTGATTTGGATTTATCGTCCATTATACCATCCTCCCAGTGCTTTCCATCTTTGAAGATTCTCTCCAGCGGGAGTGTTTTCGTGTAGGCAGAAATACTTTCGAGGTACGTAAACCTGTTTTCATCAATGCCGCAAGTCTTCGGTTGTATGCCTCACGGATATACGGAATGAGTTTTGTATCCTGGATGAAAGATGTTGTTGTATCCCCTTTGTGGAATTCTTTGTTTGCAAGCACTACACGATGGAATGGGGTATTCGTGACAAAGCCGTTGATCGTCAGTTCTGAGAGTGCATAGTATGCCCGGTAGATGGCCTGAGATCTATCTTCCCCCCAGATGATCAGCTTCCCAAGGAGGGAATCATAATCAGTCGGGACCTGGTAGCCCTCGTAGATATGAGAGTCAAACCTCACTCCAAAGCCTCCGGGAGAGTTCAGTGAGGTTACAGTACCCCAGCTTGGCGCAAAGTCCTTCAGAGGATCCTCTGCATTGATTCTCAGTTCAATAGCATGACCTTTGGTCTCAATCTCGGTCTGATCCCACGACAGGGTCTCACCTGAGGCTACTCTCAGCTGTTCAACCACAAGATCCTTGCCTGTGATCATCTCAGTTACTGGATGTTCCACTTGGAGACGAGCATTGACCTCGTTGAAGTAGAATTCACCATCTTTATAGAGAAACTCTGCAGTACCTGCGTTCTCATAGCCCACGGATAATGCGAGTTTTTTGACTTTCTCACCGATCTCACTTCGCTGTTCTTCTGTGATAGCGGGTGATGGTCCTTCCTCAATCAGTTTCTGGTGTCTTCGCTGGATTGAGCATTCTCGCTCTCCAAGATGCACCACGTTACCGTTTGAATCAGCCATGAACTGGATCTCGATATGTTTGGGTCGTTCAACATATTTCTCAATAAAGATCTCAGATCTGCCAAAAGCTGCCAATGCCTGTTTAGTCGTGGCCTTGATTGCATCGAGTAATTCATCAGCATTGTGAACCACCTGCATACCCATTCCTCCACCACCATAGGCTGCTTTGACCATAACAGGAAAACCAATATCTTTGGCAATCTTCAGCGCAGACTTGTTCGCTTTAACAGGACCATCAGATCCTGGTGTTGTGGGCACTCCTGCAGCTTCTGCTACCTCTCGTGAAGTGAGCTTATCACCAAGCTTTGCTATGGCTTCTGGTGGGGGTCCAACCCAAGTAATGCCAGCATCAATTACAGCCTGTGCAAATTCAGCCGACTCACTCAGAAACCCGTATCCAGGGTGAATACCATCAATGTTCTGATCCAATGCATGATCGATAATTTTCTTGATATTCAGATAGTTATCCCTTGCAGGTCCACCTCCCAGTGATATGGCATCATCAGCCAATCGAACATGGAGAGAATTGGTATCCTGTTTCGAGTGTATGGCGTATGTCTCCATCTCCATCATCCTTGCAGCTCGAATAACACGAACTGCAATCTCACCCCGGTTAGCGATGAGGAGTCTATCGATCATACATGTCATTTTTTCGAGGACATCAAAATAGTTGTGGTGTATCTGTGGAAGTAAAAGAAGCTAGAGTATTCCAATAGTTGAAATATGAAACTTTTCGAAATGCGAGTATGATCAGATTTTGCCTACAAGGCCAGGGAAGCGTGCCATCAGGAAGTCTTCATACACTGTAGACCCCTCAAAGTTACTACTGACGGTTTTGAACTTGGGTAGCAGATTCAGCGCCTGTGATGCCCTTGTAATAAGAAATTCATGGATCTCTGAGGTTCCCTCATAGATAGGAAGGACACGTACATCTCTCATGATCTTATTGATCTCGAATTCTGAGATGAAGCCAGCACCACCAAAGATCTGGGAGGCATCGTAGAGGATATTCTGCACCACTTCTGCATTGTAGATCTTTGCTGCACTGACATAGTAGTGCGCAATTCCAGTCCTTGCAACAGAGGGCAGTGACTCAGCGGCCATCTTCTCAGAGGCATCACCAGTTGCACCAGGTATCTCTGCCGGGATGTATCCCCTGTAGTAGCGGTCAAGTGCATATCCTGCCGTATAGCCATAGGCTCTCATCCTTGGAATGGTTTTCTCAATCTCCTTGATTTTACGGGCCACACCATCGAATTCTATGATAGGTTTGCCAAACTGCACTCGGTCATTGGCATATTGTTTGGCCAGTTCAAGGGCACGAATAGCACCACCAGTTGCCTGCATAGAGACACCAAGTCTCATACCCATGAGCCGCTCGAGGACCTTACGATATCCATCTCCTGGAGTAGCGACAATATTCTCCTTGGGCACTCTCACATTCTCAAAATGTAATTGAGCTGTGGGATTGACGTGGAGTCCTGATTTCTCCTCCAGTCTCTCTGTATTGACACCTTCCTGAGTATCGACAAATATCACATTCGTACCTTTTGGCTTGCCATCAACGATATTATTGGCGAGGAAAAGCCCAGCATTGGCATGACCCCCATTGGATATGTAGATCTTTGTACCATTGAGTACCCACTCATCACCGTCAAGTTCCGAAGTTGATTTTACATTCTCAAGATTGGAACCTGCCTGCGCCTCTGTGAAGGCAACATACCCTGTGTATGCACCCTCACTGAATTTATCAATTGCCGGTCTGAAGTGCTCTTTGTAATTGAAAGCCAGAGCTTCAAGTACTGATAATGAGATGAAAGTGGAGATATGAAGTGAGATATCATACTGTGCAAATTTCTCAGTTAGTGCAGCCTGGAAAAGCTGGCTGTACCCAAATCCCCCGAGTTCCTCAGGAACGAATAATGAGTAGATTTGATTTTCCTTGGTTATTTCATCAATTACTGATTGCATACTGGGAGGTAGGATGACATTTTTTGCGTCATCAATGTAAGCACCTACTTTCTCCCATTCATTAATCTTAGGTCGAACCTTTTTCTCAAGGATTTCCTCTATGGTATCCAGAACAGCGAGGAAAGTATCAACTTGCTCCTCGCTGAACTTCAACTTGGTAGCGTAATGGCGGAAAAGATCATATCCCTGATCAGATCCTATAGATTGGATAGATTGCATAATTGAAAGAATTATGTTATACGCATATTAATTCTCTTCCTTTTTCCTATGCAACCCGTGGATCAATCTGTACAATTCGGAGTCATTCATCTTTAATTTGGACAAATTCTCAAAATTTTCTATTTTATTCCAATTTTTGGAATAAGAAAATACAGATGTTATGATATCTCGCGTTAAATGATGAAATAGGATGAATGAAAAGCTCAATTGATGA
Source organism: Candidatus Kariarchaeota archaeon (assembly GCA_016839545.1). Classification (GTDB taxonomy): domain Archaea; phylum Asgardarchaeota; class Heimdallarchaeia; order Heimdallarchaeales; family Kariarchaeaceae; genus Kariarchaeum. The sequence goes on from JAEOUB010000137.1 coordinate 4,490, forward strand.
TATTATACGAATTTAGTACGTTTATTGATCGGTATCTCGCAGATATTTTTCCAATTCATCAGCATCAATTTCAGAATGTTTTGAGGTTGTATCCTTGTCCTCCACTTCGATAGTAGGAGTGGGCTCTTCCTGGAGATCTACATCTTCAGGCACAGTCTCTGACTCCTTGGCAATTTCCGCGAGGTCTTCATCGTCGATCACGATCTCAGCTTCTTCGCCCTCATCGATCACACTTGACGCCTTGAGCAATGTCTGGTCGCCTACCATCCGCATAACTTTCACTCCCTGGGTGGAACGACCCATATTCCGGATACCTCCGATACGGACTTTGATCAGAGTACCGTCAGAATTGATCAGAGACATATTGGAGTCAGCTGCTTCGATTGGGACAGGCATGGAACTGACGACCGGTCCATTTTTGGACACAATCTTCATATTTCTCACGCCTTTGACACCTCGGTTGGTCAATCGGTATTCAGACAGTGGAGTGCGTTTCCCAAAACCTTGCTCAGTCACTGTCAGAATTGAGGTTTCATTGAACTGGGATTTATCCACTGCAAAAGCAGTGACTACCTCGTCACCGTGCTGGACCTTCATTGCAATAACACCAGTAGTAGCTCTGCCCTGTGCTCGAACTTTTTTCTCTTCGAATACGGCAGCCTGACCCTTCTTAGTGGCAATGAAAAGGATAGATTTACCATCAGAAATGAAGGCATCAACTACCTCATCTCCTTCTTTTAACTTTGCAGCAATAATCCCAGTTCTTCGGATATTCTTGTACTCAGATAGTTTGGATCGTTTTATGATCCCACCTTTGGTCACTGTGACCAAGTACTTGTTGGCATCAAAACCATCATACTCCACATTGACAACCTTGACAATAGGAGCCTCTACAGGCAAGTACCTGATAATCTTGTTTCCTTTCGATGTCCTGGATCTCACTTCTGGCAGTTCGTAAGCAGGGATCTGGTGAACAATTCCTTCGGTTGTAATCAGCAGAAGATCATCCAGATTCGAAACGACTACCATATCCAGAAGCTTATCCTCATCATCGATGACGACACCGGCCACACCTCGACCACCGCGACCCTGTGTTTTGAACTTTGAATAATCAATTGTTCGCATAAACTGGTTTCTGGTAGTTGTCACCAGTAGACTTCTTTCATGCAGAATAGGACGCTCACCAGAAGCTAGTATAGTATCAAATTCAAGAACGCTGGATCTTCTTTTATCTGACTTTGAGTACTTTTCAATAATTTCTTGAAACTCCTCCTTTAGCTTGTTGAGAAGACTGGTCCTGTCATTGATAATATTCCAGAGATAATCACGTCTCTCCTCCTTCTCATCCTTTTCATCGATAAACCGGTTAATGTCTGCACGAGCAAGACGACCGAGTGTCATGTTGAGAATTGCGTTTGCCTGTTCCTGACTAAGACCGTATCTTGCAATCAGATTATCCCTTGCCGCAGCTCTGTCATCGGAATTCCGGATGATATCAATAACCTCGTCGATGTGGTCTGCTGCTGTGATGAGACCTTCAAGTATATGGAGACGTGCGGTGACCTCAAGAAGTTCTTCTTGTGCAATGTTTTTCACAGTGGTCTCACGGAAATCAAGGAAAATATAGAGTGCTTGTTTCAGATTGAGTGTTCGAGGTTGACCGTAAACAAAAGCATTGATCCTGCAGTGGAATGCCATCTCCAGGTTTGAGCTCTGGAATAGCTGTCCAAGAATAGTCTTGACACTTTCCTCGTTGGCATACTGCTGTTCAATATGTAATTCAATTCTCATCTGTTCCATTGAACCAGAGTGATCCTCAACACGTTTTAGACCCCTGATTGAACCTTCAATCCTGAGAGCATCCAACTGCTCAACGAGTGATAGCTTGCTCATCAGATAGGGGATCTCTGTGACTACAATCATTGAAGTATCAACATTATGAGTGTCAGGAGTCTCAAGATGATAGCGAGAGCGGATGCGGAAGGATCCTCTGCCTTTGTGATAAAGATCGGAAATACCATTCTGACCTATGAGAATACCACCAGTTGGAAAATCAGGTGCTTTGACATATTCCATAAGTTCCGGAATGGTGATGTCCGGTTTCTCAATAATTGCAATACATGCCTCCATCAGCTCAATAATATTGTGAGGAGGGATATTGGATGAGATACCAACGGCAATGCCATAGGTACCATTTAGCAGAAGATTGGGCACCTTAACAGGGAGAACTGTAGGTTCTTTTTCCTTCTCATCAAAATTGTCGATATAATCAACTACATTGGGAGAGATGTCCTCCATGAGCTCCATTGAGAGATGAGTGAGTTTTGCCTCTGTATATCTCATGGCAGCGGGACCCATCCCATCAATCGATCCGAAGTTACCTTGTGGATGTACAAGTGGATAGCGGAGTGACCATTCCTGTGCAAGTCGGACTAATGATTCATAGACCCCACCTGCATGGGGGTGATACTTACCAGTGGTCTCTCCTACGATTCGAGCACATTTCACAAAGTCTCCACCTGGGAAAAGTTTGAGATCATGCATTGCCCAGAGAATCCTACGATGGACTGGTTTCAGACCATCACGGGCATCAGGTAGGGCACGGTCTGAGATAACATATTTTGCATATTCTGCAAAACCATATCGCATTTCACGGCTGAAAGGAGTTTTGTTTATTGGGTTGGTCTGACTCATCCTCGTATCACTTTGTCTATGACTGATTTCTGTTCAATTCTTATAAATAAAAAACCTATTTACACCAAGGCTGTCCAACCTCAACAATTGTTGAATAATTGTGATTTGTTCATTGATATTTTTGCAAGATGAGAAGCTCTACTTAGATTTTCTCTAGAATTCCTCAAGATTCTCAAGAGCACTGATCAGGATCTGCCCTGTATCATGTTTCATCTCTCGTTCCTCTTGTTCGGTGAGGAAGTCTTCAAGGTCATCATCCTGGACATCCTCAATTTTTGAGTCTATGTCTTCGGGTTCCTCATCCTCTTCCTTTTCTTCTTCATCTGTTTTGAATGCGATCCTGTAGAAATGGCCTTTGGGACTCTCATCATCTTCAAAGACACCATCCCGAATATATTGTTTCCTTGCACCGACATCATCTCCCATCAGCTTGATTAACCACTCCTCTGCCTCAATAGCATCGTCAATGGTCACCTGCTCAATGGTACGCGTGGCAGGATCCATCGCAGTCTCTGCAAGTTGATCAGCATTCATTTCTCCGAGTCCTTTAAACCGGTTCACAGTCAGCCCATTGGGATCAATGTTTGCATCCTTGAGCTCTTTCTTCAGAACATTCAAATCTCGCTCCTTGTGAAGATAGATATATTCCTCTCGACCATAGATCTCCTTGAATTTTGATCTCATCTCCTTACCCTTGGGTGTTACCTTGTACAGTGGAGGGCGAGCGATGTAGAGGAAACCATGCTCAACTACTGGTCGAAGATATCGATAAAAGAAAGTGAAGAGCAGAGTTGCAATATGAGCTCCATCGACATCGCCATCGGTGAGCAAAACAATCTTGCCGTATCTAATCCTCTCAATGTCGAACTCATCGAGAAAACTCGTTCCAACTGCAGTTATGATATTGTTAATCTCGTTATTCTTGAGAGCACGATCAACACGGGCCTTCTCAACATTGAGAACTTTACCCCTCATAAATAGTACCTCTTGAAATTCCCTGTCTCTTCCCTCAACTGCTGTACCACCAGCAGACTGACCCTCTACAATGAAGAGCTCTCGTTTCGTTGGATCTTTTTCTCGACACTTGACAAGTTTACCAGGTAGTGATCTGTTTGATGTTTCCTTTCTAACTTTATCTCTTGCCTTCTTTGCTGCCTCTCTCGCTTTTCGAGCGGCAATTGCTTTCTCGACGATTGAACGAGTTAACCGCTTATTGTCAGGAACTCGTAGAAAATCTGCAAGAGCTTTACCAAATGCGATCTGGACTGCACTTCTGACCTCAGAGTTACCGAGTTTAGTCTTGGTCTGACCCTCGAATAAGGGTTCGGGGACCTTAACTGAGACAATAGCAGTCATTCCTTCCCTAATATCACCGGAATCAAGATTGGCATCATCTTTCTTCAACAGTTCAGCCTCACGTGCAAAATCATTGAGTTCCTTTGTCAGGGCTGCTCGAAAACCAGTGATATGAGTTCCACCTTCGTGTGTGTTGATATTATTGACATATCCGTGTACATTCTCAGAGTATGCACGAGTATATTTGAAAGCGATCTCAACAATGATATCATCCTCTTTGCTATTTGTGTAAAAAGTGGGTGCATCCTCGACAAGATCATCTTTCTGTCGCGTGAGATGCTCAACAAATTCCCTTATGCCTCCCTCAGAGTAATAGGAAACTGTCCAATATCCTTCTGCATTGACTTCACCCTCAAGAATTTTGGTTTCTTCAGTATCAACCTTATTTTCCGGAGAACGAGTGTCGGTGAAATTCATACGGAAAAACGGGGTAAGAAATGAAAGTTCTTTGAACCGGTTTGCCAGTTTTTTGAACTCAAATCGGGTAGCATTGAAGATAGTGGAGTCAGGTTTGAAATGTATGAGAGTCCCGCTGGGTTGGTCTGTGGGTTCCTCAGATACCTCGTCCTGTTTTATACCTTCCGAGTAGTCCTGAGAGTATTTTACTCCATTTCTGTAACTTTCCACACGGAAATACTCAGATAGTGCACAGACAGCAGCAAGACCAATTCCGTGCAATCCACCACTGACCTGGTATGCCTTCTTCTCAAACTTACCACCAGAATGCAACCGGGTGAGAATCAACTCTAAAGTTGGAACTCCGTATTCAGGATGCATTCCCGCAGGTATTCCCGCACCATCGTCACGGATACTAATTGAGTTGTCATCGTGGATCACAATATCCACCTTGGAACATCGACCTGCCATTGCCTCGTCAATTGAATTGTCTATAACTTCATAGACGAGATGGTGTAATCCTCGCTCTCCAACATCTCCTATGTACATTGCAGGTCGAAGTCGAACACCCTCGGTACCCTCGAGTACCTTAATTGAACTTTCAGAATAATCAGCACCATCGTTTGCCATCGTAAACCCAACCCAGAGTTAAATCTCCGTAATTCCGAAGAATTGCTAATCATTGTTAGAACCCTTCTTATTTAACCCCTGCCCTTACCTTATTGGAAAAGAAAGGAAAATGTACAAAGATTGGGATATAAAATATTGCGAATATTTATCAGTCAGAGCCGCAGAGTCCTGATTCCATCACGCGTCTCAGATAGTTTGGGAAGGACCAATTCGTTGAACTGTGAGAGTATCTCTCTAGCCTGAGGATTGCTGAAAAAGATAAGATACTCAAGCAGGAAATAAAGGTTCTCGACAGTATGACGTGGAATTTCCTCTTCTGAACTGTTAGAGATGTTGAGGAATACTTTCTCAGAGATAGCTGCAAGTTTACGAATCATTTTCCTCAGTTCTAATTCCTCGGTATGAGAGAAGTCCATATTGAGCAATGTCTTGAAATTATCAATAAAGTGCGTACTGAGCTGCTGATCATGGATGTAACCTCGATCTGTGGAGTAACTGACTATGAATGCCTGAGCGGTACGGGCATAGTAGCTTGTAACACTCCGTTTCTTTCTCTCCTCCCTGGTTTTGACCAAGAAATTGCATTCAACGAGTTTGTCGACATGATGGTAGATTCGTTGGGGATTAGTTCCCAGATGATCTGCTATCTCGCTGACACTCATATCAACCTCTGTATTTGAAAGAACACTCAATATTCGTTTGCGAGTCTCATCAATCAGTACCTTGATCCTCTCTTCATCATAAACAATTTCGACAGGACGTGGATCATGATGATATGAGAAGATACCTCCAGTACTCATGAGTAGTATATCGCTTGGACGTATATGTACTATTCTCTCCCTATTTTGGTCAAGGAAAGCGTTTTTAACTGTTTGAACAAACTTTTTGTTTTTATCAGTACTGTTCGTCTGGAATTTCACTAAGCGTTGAGATAAGCGAAGGTGAGTGTTTAACAAGGACTGCTGCAGCCTTTGTAAAGGCAGAAATCTGTTTGGTACCACCAACTAGCACAAACCGATCATTCAGTGCTCTGAGTATCAGGAAGCCATTGCTCCCTCGAACCATCACATCCGTCAATGTGCCGAATGTCAGCTGATCAGTCGCCAGACCACCTGAGTTGACCAAAGCGGCAGTGATTGCAGACATTACACTGGAATCCGCCTTTGTTTTACTGAAGAAAGCCACACGAGCACCGGTTGTGGTGATGATGGCCAGGGTGTCAATCTGTGCCTCGATTGTGATATCCTGTAATTCTTTACTTAGCTTCCGTGCAACGGATTCTGAAACGCGTACACTCATTCTGTAACTCCTGCATTGTGTACCTTCTTATCAATATTGTGTGACTATCAAGGTCAAAATCAATCTACCACCCATCATAATGTACGATTTCTTCCGTGGGTCGCCTACCACGGGCAACTGAAGATGAGGGTCGGTAGTCACCCTCTTGGTAGCCAATCAACAGAGCGCCCACAATATGCACCTGGACAGGAATATGAAGATGGTGTCTGAGATAGTCCTGATTTTTTACTCCTGTGAAAGTAGCCACCAATCCAGCATCCACGGTTGAAAGCAACCCTAACAACGTCGACATTCCTGCATCGACAAACCACCATGGGATTTCACTCAGACCTTTCTTATCCAGTTCACCATACCGTTCTTGGTAGCGGGATTCGTCACTACAGACTAGAATGATTATGGGGGCCTGTTCAAGGTGAGGCCAGCTCTCACGGTAGCTCTTTCGGTCTTCTTCAGACCCCCACTGCCTGAAGAATATCTGTCTGCGGTCATCACTTCGTAACACCACAAATTCGATACCCTGAGAGAACCCTGCAGAAGGACTTTTGTTCATATTAGAGAGGATGGTGGAAAGGATACTGTCATCAACTTGGCGGCTAGAGAAACTCCGTACCATCTTTCGCCTGTTCACCACATCCTGAAATTCCATACGGGTGGATCAACTGAGTTATATTCAAAACTAGTGTAACTTGAGTTTGTTTTGATGAATTTTGAGGATTATTCTATCTCGATCTGGAACATTGCTGTAAGGTCTGATAGATCCTGAGTTAGTGACTCATCAACCTCAACATCTTCTGAAGTCTGTGTGAGAAGCTCTACTGCCTTGATCTTTCCATTCTCTGCCAGGATCCTGGGGACGAATTGGCTGACCATAATGACACCATCTAGAGGATTATCAAGTTCATCGAGCACTACATTATCACCATCATAATCTACGCGGTAAACGGTCTGGCCGACAATTAGCATCTCACGCTCATACCCCTTTGGCAGTCCAAGTGCATTGACAATCTCCATTGCATCTTTCTTGTTGACATCCTGCAGGACAGATGATACTTTTTCTCGGGTTTTCTTGTCGTCCTTGACGTCAGAGAAGAAATTGGGATCAGACAGGAAACTGCGCTGGGGTCGTACACCAATCCCACCCATTTTGGCAATATGTGCAGGTGCATCCAAGTTGACTGACTCACCAGTAATTGCTGCTACCTCTTTTTCATCCACTAGAATTCCCTGTTTCTCAGCCTGTTCAGCATATGACTCAAATTGTTCTTCAGACGTCTCTCCGAAGGCATCAAATGTCTCAGCACGAGATCCACTGACTTCTGCTTCCTGCCCACCTCGGATATATTCGATAAATTTCGAATCTTCGTCATCTGCATCCATTACAACGATCTTGTAGTGATAGCCGTATTCTTTACGGGTGTCTCCTGTGGCTCTACTACCTATGAATTTCTGTCGAACGCCAGCTGTCACTCCCTTCCAAAGGAAAATCAGCCGTGCATCATTTTCGATGACAATGTAGACTTTGCCATTATCTCCGTCAAATCCGCCGGAGAATTGCTTTCCATCGATCTTGATTAGCTCTCCAGTTTCGGTAACTTCAAAGTACTCTATCTTTTCCATATCCCTACAAATGAGTATAAACCATGAGTTGTTTTTGAAGATTGCCCATTACATTTCACTAGACTGACAGGAATGACCAATTTTTTCGCTTCTATGTATTAAAAATAACAGAGTACGATGGAAACCGACTTTTGAAAGATACATTAACTGTTGTCAGCACCACAATCAATTATTTGTAGAAGAGTTGAGTAAACTCGACGATGTCAGTATTTCAGATAGGAAAACAGATGGGGGCTTCGAGAACCCTGGAAACGAGAGGAATGCCCACAACTCCTTGGTTACTCCGCACGGGAGAAGGTCTGAAAAATGACACTGTGACACTTACCCAGGTAATATTATCTGAGAGAGGATTTATGCCACTCAATCCGGTTGATCCACTCACACATCTCCTCAGATCAGACTTTGATGAACTTTATGAAGAACTCCCGGAATGGTCAATTCTTACACCTCGACTCTATCCAGCTGCTGACAACCTCGCGGAAAGTCTTGAATATGAATTGAACCTCTATCTTGACCGGATAGAAGCCTCCAAGCTTCCCAAAGCTTTTGGTGTCGTATTTGATTTGGTACACAATGATGACTCATTCCTCAATGAGCTACTCAGTTTTCAGCCTTCAATTGTGGTAATACGTCATCCCAACATTGAGGATGTCTCACCCCGAAATGTACTCGCAAGGTTACTCGCAATTCGCGGCAAGGTACCTCCAAATATCGCACTTTACCTTCCCGGGAGTGGAGGAGTTGGTTTCCAGTCTTTTCTGATTGCACTGGGTATTGATATTGTCGACGATGGAGCTGGGTACAGGTTGGCGGCCAGAAAACGTGGGATCATCGACCAGCAAATTCACTATCTTCCCGATTATGATCCTTCAGCTCTCGTGAAGATTAACAGAGAAGCGATTTCCCAGGATTTCAATTCGGTGGTATTTCATCTTGATCGCAACACCTTATGGACTAAGCTAGACAAGGATATGCATACTGCACCACAAGTCGCCTCACTGAGACACCTGCTTGCTCATGATCCTGCATTTGAAATGGATCTCACCAAATTTGCAGTCAGTCAGGATAACCCGCTGGCATTCACCGGTGAGGAAGGCTTGTACCATCCTGATGTTCTTCACTATCAACAACGTGTGGAGGAGAGGTATATCGAGGATGCAGAAGTGAAGGTAGTGATACTCCTACCATGTTCAGCTCGAAAACCATACAGGGAGTCCAGATCACATCAAAGGTATGAAAGAGCGATACAGAGAGGATCCCGTAAAAAGAGGAGTCGAGTCAGCATCTGGTCGTTGACGAGTCCACTTGGAGTGGTACCACGTTCATTGGAAACCGTCTATCCAGCTCAGAATTACGACATTCCAGTTACAGGTAATTGGACTCATGAGGAGGCACAGAGAACAGGATCAATGCTCGGCCGTATGCTAGAGAAACTTGCAGACGATGTTACCATCATTGTCCACAGTTCCAAGGATTATGCCCCAATGGTTGAGGTTGCAAAAGAATTCAGAGATATTGAGATCTCATGGCTGGCAGACAAATCACGGTCGGATGAGGCTCTGACTCAACTGACAACAAAACTTCAGAACGCTCTCGAAGCATTCGAAGTCAGAGATATCGGGGTAAAGGGAGCATATCTTGAGGCCCGAGATACGGTAACTGCAATAGTCAGGTATGTTCATGGAAGGGATGCACATATAGAATTTGATCAGGAGAAAGTTAGGGTTATTGGAAGGCCACCAAGACCAATTGCACTCCAATGGAATAAGAGGCACTGGATTACCTGGGATAAACTTGCAGGCAAAATAAAACTTCATCAGGATGCAGTAGTGATGATAGGTTCTCAAACCTGCAATTGGGTAGAAGTGAATACAGAAGAATTACGAGGGAGCAGCCTTTTCAATGTCGGTATCAAAGAAGCATCAGAGACAATCTCACCAGGTGACGAGGTCATTTTTTTCAATTCTGATAGATCGAAAATACTGGGAGTTGGAACTGCAAATATCTCAGGATCTGCAATGAGCTCAGTGGAGAATGGGATTGGAGCAACAATATTCAAAAAATTTGTAGAGGTGTTGGATCAATGACACAAGATAACACCACTCGGGCTGACCCTGAAAAGGAACGAGTTTTCACAGTTGAGATAGGCAAACTCCGAATATTATCCAATGAGATGAGAAAGGAGCAGCACGAGCGTATTATCAATTGGGTTGATGAAAGTCCATTCAGGGATGGATCTTCAGGGAAATCCCTCACATTTGTACTTCCAACCCGGGGATGCAAATATGCTATGGCCAAGCATGGGGGATGCTCAATGTGTACGCTTCCAATGGATAATCCATTGAACCCCACAACAGAGAGTCTCTACCAGTTACCCGAGCGTACATGGGAGATATTTGAGAAGAAGGGAGGTGTCGCAGAGTTCCGAGGTGTGAAATTCTATACATCTGGCTCTTATTTAGATCCATGGGAGCTCCCAGTTGATTTACGCAGGGCGATACTTGCCAAATTTGTTGATAATGTGGACGAGATAACTATTGAAACTCGATGCGAGTTTGTCATCAAGAAACACATTGAGGATATTCTTGAGGTAGTACCTGCAGAAAAGCTGATTGTAGCGATAGGACAGGAAACAACTGATGATGAGATTAACAAAAGAAGTGTGAATAAAGGCCACAAGCGTAAACAGTTTGAGAGAGCAGTCAAACTTTTACATCAGTACAATGTCCAGGTAAAGGGCTACATCCTTCTCAAATCAATATTCATGTCAGAAGTGAGTTCACTCGACGATGTACTGCGTTCGGCAAAACACATGAATGATATTGGAGTTCAGAACATCTCTATCAATCCTTGCTATATCGGGAAAAAGACCTTGATGGAGCAGATGTTCTACAGAGGTACCTACAGACCACCTTGGCTGTGGACTGTCTATTATGCAGCTAAGGCTGCGAAACAACTGGTAGGTGATAGAGCACGGGTTATCTGCGACCCAGTCGCAGCAGGTTCTGAAAGAGGACCTCGTAACTGTGGTAGTTGTGATAAGGCATTGAAAGCCACACTCAAAGAATTTTCCAGTACTCAAGATCTCTCACTTCTAGATATCGAGCTTTGTGAATGTCATCAGATCTATACGTCAGTACTTAGCACAGAACACTTGGCAAATGGAATGGGAACCACTTCAGTCTATCACTAAGATTGATACAATCAGATAGCAGAACTATAAAATAGTGTTTTGGACCTACAGGAGATATGCTAGCAAAGGGAAGTTACAGATTCGTACTTCCCCCATTATTTTTTGGTGGTCTGTTGCTGGTTTTCGGAATTTACCTTGTAGGGATACTTCTGACAGGCATAGGACTGTATATGGGGTGGTTTTTCAGAGATCCAAGAAGAGAACCAGTGCAAGATCCCACTCTATTGCTTGCTGCCGCAGATGGAACGATCAAAGAAGTAACAGAGGAAAATGGTTCATTGAAAATCGCGATCCGGATGTCACCATTTGATGTCCATCTTAACAGAGCTCCCAATCAGGGTATTGTCAAGAAAATTGAACACAAACCTGGGAAGCACAATACAGTATATTTCGCCGGTGCCGAGGAAAAGAACGAGCAAAATCTCATCGTGGTAGATCATCCGGACTATACTACACAAATTTTGCAGATCACAGGTGCATTTGCACGGAGAATCGAGAGTTGGATCAGTTTAGAGCAGGAAGTGTCTCAAGGCGAGAAGATTGGAATGATCCGTTTCGGCTCACAAACTAATATGTTAATTACTGTTAAAACGGGAAAGAGCATAGGGTTTCAACCCAATGTGTCTGTTGGCGATAAAGTGCAGGCAGGACTGACATCGGTTGCAACCATCGTGAGGAATGATCTATGAGCAGAATGGCAAAAA
>JAEOUB010000138.1 GCA_016839545.1 Candidatus Kariarchaeota archaeon
TATGTGACAATTCGATCATCTGACCATTTTCTGACCTGTGCAGTTGACGAACGGTGATATCTAGTGCATGTAGCTTAATTGAACTGGATGGAGCAAGCAGAGTGAAATCGAATTCCATTCTCCCCTGAAAAATGAATGTCTCAAGGTTTGGCTCATAACTCAGCTTGTAATGTACTGGTTCTATGTTGGCAAAATCATCCATAAGCTTCGAATTCGCTGGAATTACAAATACATATAGGTGATAGTCAGATCAACTCCGAGATCATGTGGTTGACTCGGTGATAGAATTTTTTTCAAAACAAATATTTCGACAATGACGGAATATCTATCATTGGTATACGTTTATCGTACTAATTTTCAGATCGATGTGCGATACTATACACTTATGAACCAAAAATCGTATATAACTAAACATCATTCCGAAATTAAACTGTAAAAAATGTAAAAATTACAAAAAATTTGAATAAATAGTTGCAAAAACAACCTATTCTTTATCAATGATCAATCAATAATTTAGTTATGAATTCACAACTCGATCATATCACCACGAAAGATGATCTAGTCACAAAACCTGACATGGTAGAAATATTCGAAATGTATGTCGACCAAGAATTTGGGCATAAAGTCTGGGACAAGCTGCTCAAAAACATTGAATTTCGAAACCTTATCGATCATTTCTATCCAATCTATGGTACTGCAGTCTTCTCAAAACTTGTCGATGCAGTCGCCATAGAGACGAATACTTCCGTGAAATTCCTACTTGAAGACTTTGGTGTATATTACAGATCTTTCTAAAATAGTGATAGTAAGAGGGGAAATCCCCTCACTGCGATTAGATTTCTTAGGTGTAGATTACTGGGCCAGGGGCACCAATGAACTGAATGCTGTCATCATTGTTGAAGCCATCAAGCATCTGTGCGGTCTCAACCTGTGCAGCTGAGTCACCCGATGCCCAAGCATCAATTGCGGCTTGGATGATGTCTCCGGCATTTACCCATGCAATACCATCCCAGAAGTACACATCTGTACCTCCCAATCGGTGGATGGTGTTGAAGATAAATGCAAGAAGTTGCTGTCCAAGCTGTTCTCTTGGATCTCCGCCTGCATTGGGATCAATGAGGTAGTTGGATACCTCAGCTTGCCAAGTACCAGAACCCCAGATCTCAGAACCGTCATCATTGTTGAATGCTGCACCGACAGGTGTTCCATCGGCGAAGTATCCATCAAACGGCTCATCACCTGCTCCAAAGTAGGAGGAGGCTGCAGAATAGGGGAGCAGCGAGTTGACATAGAGGACATCGTCAAGAACTAACTCACTGAGTCCATTTTTGTTATGCCAGTAACCCTTGGTACCAAAGTCGGCGGTTCCAATGTATACATTGGTAAAGCTAACAGATACAGATGTACCAGACATTACTGCTCCACTCAGTGTGGAGACAATGGTAAACTCAGAATAGGTGGCACCGGTTGTAGTCCAACCCTGGTCTTCAGGGAAGATCTCTTCAAGTCGGTAATCCCCAGGAAGGAGGTCACCAAAGGTTGTACAACCATCTCCACCAGTGAACTGATCAACAGGACCAAAGAGGGTACCATCAAGAAGTGTACCATTCAATCTCATCTTCCAACCAACAACACCGCTCTCAGAAGCATCAACGATACCATCAGCATCGGCATCGTAGACCTTACAAGCTGTGACGTCACCAAGTCCAACGTTACCGTACAGAACTGTGTGGGTCTCACCGGACTCACCAGCGACGAAAACATCAACTGTGGCAGTTACAGTAGCAGTGGCCACACCATCAACAAAACTTGCAGTCTGATATGTGCCAGCTGGTTGATCCTCTGTAAAGGTATAGGTACCTGGTACTGATGCATCAACCATGGCTGATGTGAAGATAGTGTTACTCACATCCAGGGGGTCAGTGTAGTCTACGGTCCAACCTGAAACTGTCTCCTCACCCTCATCCTGTACTCCATTGAAGTTCGCATCATGGAATTTGTCGACAGTGATCATGGGTGGAGTGAAAGGTTTACCCTTCTTGTCTACCTTATAATTATCCGTCTTGGAGTGGTGGGGGATGAAACCGTGGAAGTTTCCAGGAGAGTAATCCTCGCCATTGACAGGATCACTCATCTTGGTAGGTACAAAGTTGGGGTCACCCTGATAGTCAATAACAGGTGTGATCCATACTTTGTAGACACCTCCGGGGTTAGGTGTGTCATCATAGGGATAGAGCTGTACCGTGATAGCACCAAGTTCATCGTGGTCATAGATGTCTATACCACTGTTGTGCTGACAGGGGGTTGCAACCCAGTTTCCCTTTGACTTCTCATAATTTACACCTGAGAAGACGGTGTCAATAACACCATTGTCATTCACACCAACCTTTCTACAGGATATGTGATCTGTGGAGAGTAGGACCTGTCCACTTGGATCTGTCACCTGGAAAAAGTATTCTCCAGCAGGAAGTGCCGCTGCTCGGGAGGGTGCTTGTTCACCGGGGCCTCCATCGAGGTAGACATCTTCCTTTGCCTCATAGCGTACATTCTCATTGACTACATCACCATTTTCAGTTGTGGTGAAGATAGCCCCTGAGAGTGGACCTGAGGACCCGGTTGCTACGGCAGGTTGTGTGAAGGTGAAGCCTTCACTGACTACCAATAGCAATCCGATCATTATTAAAGAGGTTAAAATGTTTCGTTTCATACGTTCATCGCTTATCCTGTTGTATATTCAACAGTTGACTCGGGGTGCTGACACAGATACTTAAGCCCTTTGAAGATGCTAATTCCAAATCACATAAATTTGCAGACATACCCCCTGAAATGTTTGATTCCGGTATCCATCGACAAACATTCGGAGATTCAAAATGTCTTCCAAGAGAAACCCCCAGTTCATTTCTCATATCTTCCATTTATGATCAGGCAAATGCATGGATCCGAGGAATAATTCAAATCCTTGAGGATTTCAGATTTATTGCCCATTGGTTTGCAGGAAATAATATTCCGTGAAAAGTGCTCAGTCAATACAGTAATAAAATAGTGTTTTTAGAATCAGTTCTGATGGAGTTCTTTCTAGATCCTGTGATCTTTGTAGGATCGCTCGTGGGCCTTGGAATAAGCCTGTCATTCATATTCCAGAAAATTGGTATACCTCACGTTGTTGTCTATATTATTACCGGCTTCATATTGAGTAATACGCTGTTTATTGGCACAGATTTGCTAAGTGATTACGGCACCATGTTTCACATCGTTGAGATTATTGCCCTGGGAATGATTGGTTTCAAGATTGGAACAGAACTCCATATCAAGTCTCTCATGGAAAAGGCAAGGGAGTTAGTCGCACTCGTTCTCGGCAATACAGGATTGGCGCTGATCTTTGTTGTGGTGGCAGTCCTGTTGACCACACCAAATCTGGCACCTCTGGACAGATGGGTGGTAGCCCTAATACTAGGTGGAGTAGCAACCGCCACTGCACCAGCCGCAACCGTGGAAATCATTCGGAAATACAAGGCAAAGGGTATGCTTACCAGCCTTGTTCTGGCAGTGCTTGCACTCAATGATCTTGTTGCCATTGTTTTTGTTGAAGTCATGTTAGTCGTGATACGAGGCTCCTTCTCTGGATCACTCGGTCTTGATGTTTTCATATCAGGTATTGCCCAGGAAATCGGGTTATCCATCGTTCTGGGAATGGGAGTTGGACTGGCTCTGGATTTTGTGGTTGAGAGAATGCACGATGATCTTGAGATGATGGAACTCACACTCGGAGTTCTGATTTTCACTATCGGAGTGGCAGATTACATTCATACATCAGTAATTCTCACTACCATGATCATTGGTATCACTGTGACCAACAGAAAAGGTGACAATTATGAGAAGGCTGGAGATCTACTTGAGATTATAATGAGCCCAATAGTCACCCTGTTCTTTGTACTTGTGGGTGCCAAGATACTTGTCTCTGATTTCAGCCCCTTCCCCTATCTTGTCATAGTCTATTTTGTAGCTCGACTTCTGGGTAAATACGTTGGATCATATGTTGGAGCCTCAGCTATTGGACAGACCCCCGAGGTGAAACAGAATCTCGGGTTCGCGATGTTTGCGCAGGGAGGTGTAGCATTAGGTCTGGCGTCAATTATAGGTGAAACCCTTGTGGAAGTGGGTCGAGATGATCTTGCCACATTGGTGGTTTCAGTCATCATAATTGGTACTGTCTTCGCAGAGATTCTGGGAACACTGACCACCAAGTATGCACTCACACGGGCTGGAGAAATCACTGGGGTCCCTGATAAAGAACCCCTGCAAGAACATACTCGAACAGTCCACTACCACGATTAATCTCATAAAAATTCTTGATTTCTCGATAATAATGAGTTGAGTATCCATAGGTTTAGAAAAACACCTCAGATATCCAAGTCGTGGATAAGATCTACGAGTACCTCAATATCGTATTCATGCACCTGCTGAATCACATCCTGATGTTTTCACTCCCTGCACTGATCCTGTTTCTCCGAGAGGATATTGATCTGAGCTATGCCACCTCAGGCTACCTGTGGACGATCCTTATCACAATAATGACCGTAATGTCACTGGTCACTGGTACCTTGGCCGATCGCCATCCAGAGAGAAGATATCACCTGATCTACCTGGGTCTGTTTGTCATGATACTCTGCTGGTTCCTGTTGAGATATGGGACATCAGTAGGCTATTTTGCTTCAATCTTTGCACTCTTTGGACTTGGTGCGTCGGCGTTTCATCCGCCGTCTTTCGCCATGATTACGGGATTATACGAGCAGTCAAAAGCGCGTGCACTTTCCCTAAATATGGTCACTGGAATGCTGGGTACTGCAATCTCACCCTTTCTATTTGCAAACATTGTGGAGTTCTCAGGCTCCTGGCAGAGTACAACGACCATTTTGGCATCAGTGTTTCTTATCATCGGTTCACTGTCTGCACTGCTGGCATTTAGAAGCTCCACACAGGCAGATGTGACTGCAGTGGAGAATGCAGAAGATGGAGATATTATATCCAGTCCAGGAAAATCTGGAGTTCGAGCAGAGTTGAGCTTTATTCTCTCTCCACTTATTCTGATACCACTGCTATTTATCTCATTGAGATCAAGTTTCTTCAGAGTGGCAAGCCTGTTTACCTCACTAATCTATGAGGATTATCTTGATCTCAGCAAGTATGATGCAACCATTGCCACTGGACTGGTACTGGGGATCTCCAGCCTGTTCATTCTTGTGGGTGGTACTCTCTCAGACAAGACACATCCTAAATTTGCAATTCTGACTTCCAGCTTCGGTACCTTGGGATTTGCAACATCGCTGGTATTCTTCGCAGATCTCACCAGCCTGTTCTCATTCTCAGCCAATTACGGGGCATTGCTTGCATTTTTCTACATTGGATCTCCTGCAGCAAGTGCATTGCTGGCAAATCGAGCTGGCAAGAAGCAGAGAGGAATGGTCTTTGGAGCCTCATTCTCACTAGGCCAGATACTGGGAGTTGTGGCACCAAGCATCTTTGGTTCTCTTGAGACGAACTATGATCTATCCACGGCATTCGTCTTCCTTGCCATTCTCTCCACTATCGCTTTCCTGATTGGTGTCTACATCTACTTTGAAGAAAACAGGAGAAATGGACATTACAAGGTTGTCTACAAGGGATGACTTTCGATCTGAAAACCAGATTATGCGATTGCCCAGCGCCCATCGGGCGATACAAGTAAGAAGAGGTCGTCGACTCTATAATTCGCCAGTTTCGCCAATGCGAGAAACAGGATATAGATTGCAACTCCAAGGACCTCAAGCAGGAAGAGGTAGAGTACTATCTCCTTCCAATTGGAGGCAAGTTCGTTATCATTGGTATTCTCTACTGTTTCTGCAGAATTTCTAAGTAGAGTGCTGGAGAAAGTGAGGGAAGTTCCAACGAGTGTTATAAGTAGTAAGGTTCGAAGGATCTTGGCAAAATCCATAGGGTGAGACTGATTTGCGCCTATTTAAATTATCGCTCACAAGGGATATGAGTTTTTTACCTGTATGATGGGCTGGCAATCTTGTCAAGCAAGATACTAAGTTCTCTCCTCATCTCATTTACCGGAAGTTGCTTCCAAGTTCCATGTCCCGGGAGGACCCATTCAAACTCATAGTTTGCCAGTAGGTGAAGGGATTCCTTTTGCTTTGGCCACGAATACCAGTTGTACGTACGCGATGCACGCAACCCATTCCAGTCTCGTCTCCATGACAGGTGATCTCCTGTGAAGAGGTATCTACCTACCAATAGGGACATGTGTCCGCGTGTATGTCCCGGTGTGGGGATGATAAGAGCACCATCCATGTCGATGGGGTCAAACCCCTTGATCTTGATTTCTGCATCCGGTTCTGCAGATCTATCTGCATAGTGGATGATCCGCTGTGCACCAAAATCCCGTGCATATTTGTCAGCATCTGCAACATCATCCCTGTGTGTCAGGAATATGTAGTCAATCCCACCCAGTTCTTCAAATCGCCTGACAAGGTGTTTCGAGTACCTGGGACTGTCGACCAGCCAATTTTTCTCATCCACTCGGACTAAATAAGCAGCACCTCCATAGGATTTTGGTGAGTGGTATCCGGTGTAGTAGAGACCCTCATCCAGTTTAAGTGGAAATTCAGCTATTGCATCGTTTCGAGATCCCAGTTCTCCATGACCAATTGATCCTGTTGGACAGGCAATAACTGCTCTCATGGCTAGCTGTATCTCTCCTTGAGTAGACGGCTGACTGTAAACAAAGGAGTAGTCATCCTCCTCGTCAAATGTGGCCGGTGCTAGCTGTCTACAGGTATCACAATTGATACAGGTGGCGTCAACAAAAAACTCTCCGCCCACATTAAGGTCAAGTCGTTGTGATGGATTTGCCACAAGAGAACATTCTGACTGCAATATTTAAGATGTTACTCAAATTCAATAGTGCCAGGTGGCTTGGTGCTGATATCATAGACGCATCTTGTCACTTCGGGTATGGCGTTAATAATTCGGGTTGATACCTCTGAGAGGAATTCCCAGCTGAATTTGGAGAAATCGGCTGTCATCCCCTCTCTGCTGGCAACTGATCGCAATGCTATGATATAGCCATAAGCACGGTTGTCTCCCTGTACACCGGTTGCCTTCACTGGTAGCAATGCTGCAAATGCCTGCCAGGCAAGGTCACTCACCCCTTTCTTATAGATCATGCTTGTGAAAATGTGATCTGCCTTTCTGAGGATCTCCAGTCGTTCCCTAGTAACCTCTCCAACAATCCTGACCGCAAGTCCAGGACCGGGAAACGGGTATCTCTCCAGTATATTTGCTGGAATATCAAGCAGGTAACCGATTTTTCTTACCTCATCCTTGTAGAGGTCCTTCATCGGTTCGACAATCTCCAGTTTCATTACATCAGGTAAAGTCAGGTTGTGATGAGACTTAATCTTCTCAGACTCAGCTCCGACCGCCCCTGACTCGATTCTATCCGAGTAGATTGTACCCTGTGCCAGATGAGTGAAGGTACCAAATTCTTCCTCAAGCTCGTGTGCCTTGGTCTCAAATGCCTCGATGAAGGTATGACCAATGATCTCACGCTTCTTCTCGGGGTCGATCTCTCCTTTGAGCTTGTCGAGAAAGAGATCCA
>JAEOUB010000139.1 GCA_016839545.1 Candidatus Kariarchaeota archaeon
GATGTCTCAACCCTGAAAAAGCAGCTGACTGATTTGGTCGGCAAAGTACAGCACACTACCTGATTGGACAATACACCACAAATTGTGATGGAATATTGCACATTGTCACTATTGATATGGTAGTTTTTGCACGGTTGCATATAATTCCTTAAAGACAAAGAGACATTTCCATTGCCTATGCTAAGCAGTCTTGAAATCGCACAGACGATCAAGCTCAAAGACATCGGAGAGATTGCCGCAACTATCGGACTTGAGGAGGTAGACATCGAGCGATATGGCAATGCCATGGCCAAGCTCAATATTCGACCTGAGAAAATAGAGGAGATAAAAAAGAACCCCAAGGGTAGATACATCCTGGTGACAGCCACCACCCCCACTCCGGCAGGAGAGGGGAAAACCACAACCAGTATCGGTCTTACACAGGGACTTGTCAAGCTGGGCAAGAAGGCAATAGTTACCCTGCGACAGCCATCACTCGGACCTGTGTTTGGTATCAAGGGTGGTGCTGCTGGTGCTGGCTACTCTCAGGTACTTCCCATGGAGCAGATCAACCTGGGTCTTACCGGAGATATCTCACGAGTGGAATCTGCACATAACCTGGCTGCTGCCATGCTGGACAACTACATCTTCCGTGATCGTGGTGGTGAGGACCGTTCCCAGTCTCTTGATTTTGACCTGACAAGTATCCAGTATCGACGGGTGATGGACATGAATGATCGTGCACTTCGAGAACTGGTCATAGGTCTGGGAGACTCACGCATCAATGGGGTGACGAGAAAAACGGGATTTGATATCACAGCAGCATCTGAGCTGATGGCCATCCTTGCACTGGCAGAAGACCTTCCTGACCTCAAGGAACGAATTGGACGGGTGATCCTGGGCAGGAATAAATCAGGCAAGATTGTCACTGTGGGAGATATCAGTGCCAATGGAGCAATGGCAGCGATCATGCGAGAGGCAGTCAAGCCCAACCTGGTACAGACCACCGAGGGAGGACCTGCTCTGATGCATGCTGGCCCATTTGCCAACATAGCCCACGGCTGTTCCTCAATTATAGGTGATAAGCTGGCCCAGTATCTGGGCGATTACGTAGTTACCGAGGCAGGTTTTGCATCAGATTTAGGTGCGGAAAAATTCCTCAATATCAAGTGCCGTCAGTCAGGTATGTTCCCCAATGCCATCGTGGTGGTGACCACTGTGAAGGCACTCAAAATCCATGGAGGAGTTGCCTGGGATCGAGAGAAGATCAAAGAGCCCAATGTCGATGCTGTCAGAAATGGTCTGCCCAACCTGGATGCTCATATCACCAACATGAGAAATTTTGGAGTTCCAGTGGTTGTTGCACTCAATCGCTTTGCATCTGATACCGATGAGGAACTGCAGGTGGTTATGGAACACGTTGAGGGTCTAGATAATGTCACCATTGCACTGTACGATGGAGTTGTCAACGGTGGAGATGGATCCATTGCCCTTGCAGAAAAAGTTGTGGAGGCCGCAGAGTCCAACCCCAACCCCGAACCCAAGTTCACCTACGAACTCTACGAGACAGTAGAATCAAAGATCCTGAAGATTGCTCAAGATGTCTACGGAGCTGCAAGTGTCAGCTATTCCCCCACTGCCAAACAGAAGATCAAGGAATTTGTTGATGACGGCTACGGATATCTGCCGATCTGTATGGCAAAGACGCACCTGTCATTCAGCCATGATCCGACGATGAAGGGTGCTCCATCAGGCTTTGAACTCGAAGTCGAGGACATCCGTGTCAGTGCCGGTGCTGGTTTTATCTATCCACTAATTGGATCTATGCTGACGATGCCCGGATTACCACCACGACCTGCAGCGGTGGATATTGACATTGACAAGGATGGAAAAATCACGGGTCTCTTCTAAAATAACAGATAACTACTAAACTTTGCCAAATTTCTTAACCACAGGTAATCTGCAGTAATCATGGATTGGCTTGCCCGTGCACAGCAGCTAGATGGCCAGGATGAGCTGGCTCACCTGCGTGATCAGTTCCATTTTCCCACACTACACGATCCTATGATCTATCTCAATGGCAACTCGTTGGGATTGCAGCCCAAGAATGTGGAGGAATTTGTGATGAAAGAGATCAGGGAATGGCAGCAGTATGGAGTTGAGGGGCATTTTACCGGAGACACTCCATGGTTACCCTATCACGAGCTGCTGACGGAGAGTCTGACAAAACTGGTGGGTGCAGAGGACAACGAGGTGGTCATCATGAATACGCTGACGGCCAATCTACACCTGATGATGGTCTCATTCTATCGACCAACACCGCAGAGATACAAGATCCTGGTGGAGTACTCACCGTTTCCCTCTGACATGTATGCGGTCAAGTCACAGTTACGCTTCCATGGGTTTGATCCAGAAGATGCTTTGATAGAACTCCGATCAGAAGATGGTGAGATTATATCAAATGCAGAGATAGAGAGAATTATAGAGGTCCATGCCGACTCGTTGGCACTGATCATGATTGGTGGTGTGAATTACTACACCGGACAGACCTACGATATGGAATATATTGGCAAGCTGGCAGAGAAAAAAGGGATCACCTATGCCCTGGATCTGGCACATGGTGTGGGCAATATCGAGTTGAAATTGCACGATTGGAATGTTGACTTTGCAGTATTTTGTACCTACAAGTATCTTAACTCAGGTCCAGGAGCTGTTGGTGGATGCTTTGTCCACAACAAGCATATTGGCAAGGATCTCCACCGGTTTGAGGGCTGGTGGGGCAATGATAAGGACACACGATTCCTGATGCGACCGGATTTTGTACCAATCAAAGGAGTGGAAGCGTGGCAGCTGAGCAATCCTCCTGTACTGTCACTGGCTGCAATCAGGGCATCACTTGCCATCTTTGACTCAGTTGACTTTGCAGATCTGGTCAAGAAGAGAAAGGGGATGGTGGCATTTGCCAGGGAGCTTCTGGATGATGTGGACCATACTCAAATTCTCACTCCAGACCACGAATTATCTGGAGCACAGCTGTCCATTATCATCGATAAGAATGCCAAGAAGGTTCATGAGGCACTTAACAGTTCAGGAGTTATCTGTGACTGGAGAGAGCCCAATGTCATACGTGTTGCATTTGCACCACTCTACAATTCATACTCAGATGTGGCCAGATTTGTCAGCATCTTGCAACACTGTATACAGGACACTCTAGGATAGCCCTAATTTATCTCAGCGTCGAAGCTACTTTATAGAGATACACCTGCGGCAGTCATATGAGTCAGGACGAGATTGTCGTCGTGGGTGGAGGTCTGGCAGGAAGCCTGATTTCCATCATGCTGGGTCGAATGGGCCACTCCGTGACAGTGTATGAGAAAAGACCTGATATGAGGGTCGAAGAGGTAGATGGAGGTAGATCAATCAACCTGGCACTGTCTCACCGCGGCCTGCTGGCACTTGACCGGGTTGGATTGCGAGACCAGGTGAACCCACTTCTGATCCCCATGAAAGGCAGGCAGATCCATGATCGTGAGGGAAATCTCAGCTTTCAGCCGTATGGAAAGGACAACACAGAGATCATCAATTCAGTATCCAGAGTGGCACTTAACACACTGCTGCTTGATACTGCCGATGCAATGGATAATGTCACGATTAGCTTCAATATCACCTGTAAAGGATTTGATAACCGAAACGGGGAGCTCTATCTGGTCAATGATCGCACACAGGAGAAAATTACCCGAAAAAATTGTGTGATTATTGGAGCAGATGGTGCCAACTCAGCCATTAGACAATCTATGATGAAGATGGGTCGCTTCAACTACTCTCAGGAGTTTCTTGACTATGGCTACAAGGAGCTGGAAATACC
>JAEOUB010000140.1 GCA_016839545.1 Candidatus Kariarchaeota archaeon
CACTCACTGTGATCTTCCAACACTAGTAATCTAGAAAGATGTTTCAGCAATCCTCCAAGAACATGAGAGGGTTGTGAGTCCGTCTCTGTCCAGGGTACCAGGGCAGTCACAGCTTTATTAGCCAGATGTTGGGAAGAACTCAGATGACTGATGAGAGCGCTGGAAACGGTGCAGCCCAATCGTTGAAGCCGTGCCGCAGAGTATGCACCTAGTTCAGTATCAAGGAGCTGGAGGAGGAGATTTGCAAGCATCTGAATTTCACCGATTGCACCACCAAAACCCAATACATAGTTAGCCTGGAGAAGTATCTCAAGGTGGATATCAAGGGGTATGTTCTCGCCTGTCTCTTTGGCTTCCTTGACGAGCCCTACAAGCTGTGCTGTGATCTGACCAAGATCACCCTCTTCCAGATTCATCAGCTCAGTGATACGATCCAGTATTACCATACAGTTCAGGTAACTGAGTAATATTTCACTGTTATTAGATTTCAGAAGTAATTTGATCAGTTGTGCAACCCATAGTCAAGGTTGCAATTAATCTCCTGCTCACCGTAGAGGGCAAGTTGGTAGGTATCCCAGACATGGGAGACATGAGGTGTATCTAGTTCTTCTGCAATGTGGTTACAGGTCTGTGAAATGCAAACTATGCAAATCACCGGAGTTTCCATACCGAGGGCCATAAGAGACCAGTCAGTGGTTCGGCCAATTTTTCCCAGTAGGTTGCGATATCTGTGGTCCTGTTCACGTTCTACCTGGTGCTGAACAGGGGAGGAAATGGTGACTGTTGCCTGGAGTCCATCAAGGACTTGATCAAGG
Source organism: Candidatus Kariarchaeota archaeon (assembly GCA_016839545.1). Classification (GTDB taxonomy): domain Archaea; phylum Asgardarchaeota; class Heimdallarchaeia; order Heimdallarchaeales; family Kariarchaeaceae; genus Kariarchaeum. The sequence goes on from JAEOUB010000140.1 coordinate 816, forward strand.
AGATCAAAATCGAGATCCATAATTAAGTGTGGTATTGAAAGTTTATCAAGATAGGGGGACAGGGGTCACCGAAACTATTCGGGAAGGTTCTTGAGATTGAGTCCTCCCGAGTAGATGAATGAGATAAAAGCGATAGTCATTTCGAGCATAATAATGAGAATTGCATTTGCCAGATGAGCAACAACAATGAATTCATTGAGATCTCCAATGACTGTCAGTCCTCCAAGCAAAACCTGCACACCGAAAAGGGCGACGCAAATCACACCGAGTGAAAACAGAAGAGGAGCATCCTGTCGGTACTTTCTAGCTTGGTACACTATACCAAGAAGCACGAATCCCACAAATGATGCCCAGAGACGATGAAACCATTCTGCAAATACTTGCCATGGTGTGTATCCTGGAGTCTCGACGGACCCGAAGAATGGAAAGAATTTACCATAGCACAGCGGCCAGTCAGGACAACTTAGTCCAGCTCCTATTGCCTTGACATACCCACCCATAAGCATCAATAGAAAAGTAGAAAATACCAAGAAGTAGGTAGATCGTCGAAATTGGGTACCTACAGTACTCACAGGAAAGGCTGAGTGCTTCCAATATATGATAGTAGAGATAACGGATGAGGATATGCTCAGTTCATCGAGATAGATAGATCAATAATATAGATAATGGAACCTAGGAGTATACAATTGTGAGTAATTGTTGATGATAGTACGACAGGGTAGTACGACAATGCTTAGATGAGACTCAGGATTGTAGTATATATGGATGGACAGAGATGGCACCAAATCGCAAGAGAGAAAATGGCGATCGGGGCATACCGTGAAGCTGTGGAACTGCTGAGGAATGCACATCAGTTTGACGACTCTCTCCCTGGAGTTAGGGAAGATCTCGCTCTCTCTCTCATTCACAGCGGAGAGTTTGAAGAAGCTCTTGGTGTCTATGACAGTCTGGTGAAGACTGATCTCACAATCGAGATCAGAATACTCAGAGCTGGATTGTTACTGATGATGGAGAGACCAGCTGATGCTGAGACAGGTTTCCAGGAAGTACTACAAATGGATGATCAGAACACCTCTGCTCTTAAAGGGCTGGCGGATAGCTACTTCCGCCAATCCAATTTCAAGAAAGCTCTCGAGATCTATGACCAGTTGATCGATATGGACCCAGAAGATGCATTCCTTTGGTTTTCCAAGGCAGAGGCACTCTACCGGTTTCAAGATCATGAGGCTTCTTTTGACACCATCGAGAGAGCAATCGCACTGGAGCATGCACCTGAGTTTTTTGCATTCAAAGGTGATTTCTTCATCCGACATGACAGCTATGAACGGGCACTGGAACAGTACCGCCTGGCAGCAAACCTGGATCCCAAGAACCCTGAGATCAGGATGCGTCTGGGGTTCATCTACAGAATACTGGAAAGATTGAAAGATGCCCTTTCAGAATTTGATCGGGCATTCACACTTGATAGCAACTATATTGAAGCTCTGAAGAACAAAGTGGAGATCTTGAACCTGCTAAATCAGCCCGAGGCTGCTCGTGCTGTACAGGAACAGATGGTCAGGAATAACCCTGCTGACCTGGAGAACGGATTGGGTCTGATTGATACATACATGGATCATGGAGGCTACACGCGTGCTGCTGAATTACTGGAAATCCTGACAGACCACCATCAGAGCAGGGAGATATGGACACGATTGGTAACCTGTATGATAGAATTGAAGGACTTCAACCGGGCAAAACAGGCATTGAATCACCTCAAGCCTTTCGACGAGAATTCCTATGCTGAATGGTCAGAGACCCTGGAAAAAGCACTTGAGTAATCACTGGTAGTGATATGCCAGATAGAATGCGCCACCAATCAGAGTCAGAACAATAGCAAGAAAATCTATACCAAAGGAGAAGGCAGCGAGCAAGATCCAGACTAGTCCTCGATTGAGAGCATCTTTTAGCTGGGGTATCTGAACGCGGTCCAACTCGACGATAAGAATGAAAATACCCCCTAGAATACCAATTATTGCACCTACAGGTTTGTCGAAGAGAGTCATCAAACCGGCGATGATCATGAAAAAACCACCAATGTTTGAGATGATGTGACCATAGACTGCAAATTGGACTCTTGGATTTGTCAATTTGATAGTTGGCTTGAGAAAAGGTAAATCTCCGAAACTCACAACTGTTCTGTCATACAGGACTATAATAAACTGAGGTCTATTTTCTGAATCGGACAAATTCCAAATTGAAATTTTTAGGTCCACGACGTAATTTACCATTATACACGGTTTTGTTGTCCTTGGCGCGATATGATGCAATGACCTTACGCTCTTCTGTTCCAGGAATACGGATGTCGCCACTGTGAAAGAGGAGTTGGCCATTCTTGAAGGGAATTGCCTGAGCCTTAAATTCGTACTCGATTACCTTACTAGAAAGAGTGGCAGCACAGTCCACCTCAGGAGAGAAGACATACTCAGCACCTGCTGCCTCAAAAACATCGATATGATCGGTGATTGAGGCACGTGCATAGATCTTGACATCGCTGTTGAGCTCCTTTGCCTGAAGTGTGAGTGAGATCATACTTCCGGCTGCCCGAGAGGTCAAAATGATGATATCCATGACTTCTAGCATGGAGCGAGTAACCTTACCCTTGACATCAACTTTTGCGCCTCCGGCCTTCTTTGCCTCTTTCCTGGCTTCATCATCAGGATCGACAACATAGACCTCATCGGCATTACGCATTGCAGAACTCAGCAACGTTTTCGCATATTTACCGTACCCGACTAGCATCACTCGACGAACGCCATCCTTGTCTGCAGGAATATGTGATTTCAATGCGTTTGATAGATCAGTGGTTCTGGAGGATGGACCTGCAACCATGAGATAATCTGCATATTTGAAGAGGAGTTCATTTCCTTTGTAGGGGAAGAACTCGTTGTTATCTATCAATCCCAGTACCTCGAAATCTAGCTTAGCCAGATCTTCTGGTTTGAGTAGCTGAAAATTGGGAATACTGAAAAAAGCAATGCTGTCTGGCATGAAAAAGTCATAGCTTTTGATCTCC
>JAEOUB010000141.1 GCA_016839545.1 Candidatus Kariarchaeota archaeon
AGAAATGGGCACTCGGCTACCAGTCCCTCATCAGCAAAATAGATGGACTGATCTTCAAGCTTGAAAGAGCTGATGCTGTACAAAGCATTGCAGGAGAGATGAAAGGCGTAGCAGGCGCATTACGACAAGTAAATATGGAACTGAACCTACCTGAAATTGATACCGTAGTCAACGATATGAATGCGGCTCTCGAGGGAATTGAGGACAAGTCCGAGATTATGGAGGATGCTGTAGATGGTCTCTTTGAAATGGATACCAATGAAGCTGATGTTGACAGTCTTCTCCAGGAATACGGGGCCGATATTGGTGTCTCAGTATCGACTGAGCTACCAACGCCAAGTTCGACCACGTCAGAACTTGAGGCTGAGATAGCCGAACTACGCAAGGAGGAAGAATAAATGGGCATACTTGACTGGCTATTTGGTCGCGACAGAGGTGGCGGCGGAAATACGAAGGAAGAGAAGCAGCAACAGGCAATTGCCACGCTGCGGAAGCAATTGAACAAGCTGGATCAGCAGAGTAAGAAGCTGCATCGTCAATCTGAAGAGCAGAAAGCTCTTGCCAAGCAGATGCTGAAAAGTGGAAACAAGACAGGTGCCAAGCAGGCTCTGACTCGTAGTAATATCTACATGCAGAAGTACAACAAGATGCAGAATACCCAGCTCAATCTACAGACACAGATTGACACGATTTCTGAGGCCACTGCTACTGTTGAGGTCATCGATGCTATGAAAGTCGGTACCGAGGTTGTCAGCGGTGTACTTGCTGAGGTTGATGCTATGGATGTCGAGGCAACCATGGTTGCGATGGAGGAGCAGAGAGATCAGCTTGACCTCATGGGTGAGGCATTGGCTGATACTACATCCATCGAGATGGGTCTTGAAGGTGATTTTGCAGACTCAATTGATGACCAATTAGCTGCCATGGAACTTGAGATCCAGGGTGACCTTCCTGATGCAGGAACTAAAGTTGAGACACCTGTGGAGACTGAATCTGAACCTGTGAAGGAAAAAGCCGGTCCCTCGGAACTTGAGAAAGAACTTGAAGCATTGAAAAACGAACTGGATAGCGATTAAAACTCATTCAAAGATGCTGCATAGGCCACTCGAGCCGACTCACAATCAATTACAGCTTCAGCTATTTTTCTGGCATATACACCGATCTTCTCAAGATGCCTGATGATGAGAATCATAGGACCATCAAGATCGGTTATCTTGCTCACTGGCCATTTTCGCTGAGCAGTGGCTGAATGCTTTGAGATGGTCTCAAGTACCTCATGAGCTACCTCATATTCATGATTAATGAAAGCAGCCAATGCTTTGGAAAAGAGACCGGTTGTCATCTCACCCAATTCATAGATTTGATTGAGGAGTTCTTTGTCAATTCCCGAGAGATCGATAGTGGAAGATGCCTTGGCTATTGCCACTGCTAGATCTGCTCCATTCTCAGCTGCTTTGGTTGTGGTTGACCAGTACAGAATTTCTGCCATAGGAAGATTGACGTTCTCAGCCATCCAGTAATCCAGTATGGAGAGTTGAAGAGTCCTGATCATCTGGTTGGATCTCTTGTCAAGAGAAGCCTCGAGAAGATGCAACTCATCCGCTAGAGCTTTTCGATCTACACTGCTGTCCTTCAGCCAGGTGTAACATTTCTCCATCATCTGTGTGGATTGAACACGGATTATTTCCATCATTCGATCTACTGCAAATTTTGGACTCTGAGTCATATTGATGATATCAAAGCCATAGCTGGTCTCGATCAGATCAAAACCAATCAATCTCTTGTCAACAAAGTCTCGGATGGTGTGAACGACTGATGTCTCTAGGGGATTACGAGTTTTCATCTGAATGATATCAATACCACCCATGAAATCAGCAATGATCATTCTCTTGATTGAGGAAAGTGATGTTCCAAGAGAGATTTCATGTACCCTACGTCTTTCCAATGTTTTTCCTGTGTTATGTGCTGGTGATAAGAGGAGGGATCCGTCTGCCATATAGCGCATGGCTACTTCTTGTTCTTGGCCTGCCGACCTTCCGAGTCTATTACGATCTGCCCATGATCGGGGAAGGCTTACAGTTATGGTATTGCCTCCAACAACCTGGACTTTTCTCCGAATGGTTTTTTGGGGGATCAGGGTTAAGTCACTGTCTTCCATGGATATTATATGTTGAATATATATATTAATGTTACATTCCCTGATATTATTTTAATATCCCAAAATTATAGGTTAATTGTAAAAAATTTTCAGTTTTTTCAGAGAGTATATGAGTATATATTTTCTATACTTTCCCTGCATTGTGGCGATAATTTTTCATTTCTCTATAGTGTATTGATACGGTAGAAGCTGGATAAAAAAAATAAGATAAAAAAAAAGCGCTGCCGGCAGGATTCGAACCTGCGACCGTCCGGTTAACAGCCGGACGCTATACCGGGCTAAGCCACGGCAGCACCGCTTTGCATTTCTGACAATGTCAGGGTCGTTATTCCTTGGACTAACAACCAAACTCTCGTCAACTTCTATTATTAAAATCGTTTTTGATACGATGCCACCCACCATTGAAAATATCAGCAATTATTGTATGAGACACGCATGTCTGCTATTGAAGAATAAAGTATTTGTGAGAGGGTTTGAAGTACCATCCATGCGACAGCAACTATACCTTGAAGACAGCTACTGTCAAGAACTGCAGAGTACCGTCCTTGACATAGAGGAGAGAGGCATCAAGTTTGAGCAGACCATTTTCTACCCCCAGGGAGGAGGACAGCCAGAAGACAAAGGAGTGATTGTCGTCGATGGAACTGAATATCCTGTTACCGGGATCAAATCCACTGCTGATGGCACTTTTATCAAATCTGATGCTCCTCTAAAGGTAGGCAATTCCTATGATCAGAAAATTGAATGGGACTATCGCTACCAGCTCATGCAGCACCATACCATTCTCCATATTCTCTCAGCCGTCGTCTGGGACAAATTTCAGGCTAAAGTGACCGGTGGAACTATCTATCATGACAAGGCACGTCTAGATTTCGATCTGGTGGAATTCAACAAGCAACTTGCACAGGAACTTGTCGATGAGGTGAATAGGATAATAGCAGATCATCATCAGGTAACTATCCAGTTTGTAGATCGTCAGACAGCAGAGAGTGATCCTGAATTGATTAGAACAAAAGTGAATCTACTGCCTGCTCATGTCAAAGAGATCAGGCTGGTCAAAATTGGAAATGTCGATATTCAGGCAGACGGAGGGTTACATGTCAACAACACGTCTGAGTTGAATTCGGTGACTTTGGTAAAAACTGAGAACAAAGGCAAAGGAAGAAAGAGAATAACAGTCTCTATGAGTTAAGCATCAAAATCAAGTTGATTGCTTTCTTTCAATCGGATAACCAGTAAACCCAGTAATTCCCCAAAGGCAGTCCCACATGCGAGTTTCTCCATTCTTCGAACTTCAAAATCTTCGGCATTGAGACGTTGGGCCAAAAATTCCACCATCTCGTCCAGAGAGACCAGTTTGTGGAGATAACAATAAGCAATAATTGCCTCTGCAGCGTCGGCCACACGACCTGGCCTAGCCTTCTTACCGAGCTTACCACGTAGACTGCTCTGTTCCATCGCGTCCCGTAGACTTCCATCCCAGACATGAATGCTACCTGTGGCACCTTTGACACCAATACGAACTGAGGTATAGATAAAATTGGTCAGAAAATCACCAAGTTGTGCCAGATCTTTCGACTCCAGAATCGCACGTAATGACCGGGTGGAAAGTATTCCGCTGAGAGAGGGTAATTTCTGAATATCAACCATGAAAATCGTACCTGTAGTAATCCCGAATGTAGGTAAAGCCTGCTTTAGAAATATGCATCTTCAAATTCCTGACGAAAAGATTCAGCAAGGGCTGCGACCTGTCTTGCAGCATCAACTAGAACTTTCTTGGGATCAACTGTACCATCCGTTCGGATCTGAAACATGAGACTGTCCTCGAATGTCCTATCACGCGCATATCCTGCAAGAACCACTCCTTTCTCTTTCAGTGCCATCAGCCTCAAGAGATTATACAGTGTATGGGGATCATCCTTGATCTGCATTCTCAGATAATCTTCCTCTACAGTTTGGATCTGAATAGGTATTGGTTTCATTCTAAAGCTTCTTCTTCTGACTCATTTAATATCATTGTTATTGTGACTCTGTACCCTCTTCAAATTCCAACTCACTTTCATCGAGTTGCCGACCATCTTTGAGGAATACAAGCTTTCCTCCTTCAAATCCGAAATCTTTCATTGAAAAATCGGTAGGCATATCCAACAGGTCAGGGTCCTCAATACCCTCAACTCCCATCTTCTCCAGAAGGATCTTTCTAGCTTTAGATGGGGACATACCGAATTGTTGTCCATACTCGTTCTCCACAAATATCTCATCTCGAAATGCGATCTCTACAATCTGTTCTATCGCCTTGCTTTCCAATTCCAAAGCTATACAGATTGCAAATCTCTCAATATCCCGGTTCAGTTGCCCCTCGATCTGATTTCGTAATACAACAATTTTGTCATGAACATCCTCGACTATATCCATGGTGGCAGTTGTGACCAATTGCTCGTTTTGTGTCTCACTCCTGTGACCGAATACCCCAAGTGCACTTGCATACAGGTCCAAATTCACAGGTGGAGAGTACAATTTCGACAGTAGGTTAGCATGATAGGCATACTGAAAATTCTTGTCAGGGTGGATGGCGGTGTAGATCATATTCTCAAGCCCCCTCAATTGAGTAATCAGGCGATCAACCTGATCAAACTCACCGATAATTTCCATCTCGATCCGATTCAGACTGCTGGTAATCTTTGCACTGATTTCATTGAGCATGGGCGCTGATAATTCTAAAAAGAGAGACCTATCCTCAGGAGAAGCGGGTTTAATCACCAGTTTCCTGGAATGAACCTTAGAACGACGTGACATATTTAGTACTCTGGGACAAAATTGACATTGCCGAAATCAATAGCAGTCATTCTAGACTGTTCTTTGCCACACTCTTCACATTTTACCATGTTGCGTTTGATTTTCTTCACAGCTTTGCCACAGAACTTGCAGGTTGTTGCGATAACTCCATGATCTTTCGATTTTGCCTCTAATTGCAAGGGGAATGTCTTTGCGTCGATAATCTTTGCCCTGATGATATCACCGGCCAGGTAAAAATCGTCTAGATCATCAATATAGTCCCTGCTTGCATCTGAGATGTGCATAATAGCTAAAGGTGTAGGGTTAAGAGGTTTCTTGTTAACATACCCTATTGATACACGAACTGTGGATTTGCTCACTTTGATGACATGACCGATAACTGTGTCATATCGTGAAGGTGGTGTGGATCCTCGATTGAGTGGGTACACTTTGGCTTCATAACGGCTTCTATCAACAAATACGTTGCCGATTACAGCTGACCGAACCTCGTGATTTTCAACGTAGGTTGTGGTCTTGGAGGCGAGAAACTCCTCCTCCACTCCGATCTTCTCAGAGGGATATATGATGGATTTTTTACCATCTGTCTTTGAAGACTTTGTCATACTATCTAATATAGCAAGTGTGTTGCTATATTTGTACTCTTGGATTGCTTATCACCGAATAACACATGGGGAAAAGTCAATAGTAGAAACCTGTAGAACCATTTTGCGTATAGTGGTAACTATTCGCAAAGTGATAATATAAGGTGGAAATAGTTTCGGTATCATCTCGCCGACGAGTTTAAAACTAGTTCGCTCACCTTAGGTGTATGCAAAGGTTGGTGCGGTTAGCAAAGGTCATCGAACAATTGGGACCGATAAAAGGGGAGAGGAGTTTACAAAAACTCATCTACCTCTTTGACTCCCAAAACAATCAACTAGGATACTCTTTTCTGTGGAAGACCTATGGTCCTGTTTCCTTTGAACTTCAACAGGATATTGCAGAATTACGAGCACTGGGATTGGTTACCAGTACAAGAAACTCGGGAATTACAGTCTATGATGTCCCAGTGGATCTGAGCAAAGTTGCGCCCTTCTGGACTCGCAAACTTGCTGAATGTGAATTTGATCAGAAAAGCACTAGAATCATCAAGCATTTGCTCAAGATTGATAGGAGACAAGATCCCCTTTTCCTAGAGGTTATTGCCTCACTCGACTTTCTGGAGAAGAGATCATCACCCGATCCTGTAACATCACTTCGGCGACGTGTTGGCAACCGATTCAGTATGGATTTTATCAAAGATAGTCAAAGTCAATGGCATCAGGGATTAAGCTAGATCTTTGGGGTTGTGAATTACAAAATCCTCATACATTGGCAGGATTTCCTGGAGTTCAGTACGTAATCGATCTTGATCTTTTTTGTGAGAGTAGAAGAGGAAGCGATGATACACCTGATCTGTGATATGTGGAAGGAACGTATGACCGAATGATGCATCTGTGGGATCAATCAGGTTTCCTTTTGCACTTACGAGTATTACTACATTCTTCAGTGAGCTGGCATCTTCAAAGCTTTCCTGTTCACCTGAGAGTGATTGTGGAAGTGGATCAACAAGAACTTGTCTCTTATTCTCAACATATACCCAATGATCTTTGCCTTTCCAATCATTTGAGGGATCCTCTAACTCTAACTGTTTCGTCTTGAGCAAGGAAAAAATCTCATCGTTGGAGCTTGCATGTGGATTGAGAGTATAGTAGAAGGGGCCATATTTCTTCAACGGATTTCTATTCAGGAGGGGATCCATCAGCCAGCTTTCCCGGTCAGTCAATTCGGATTTGAGTTGTCTCCAGAACATTGACTCGTCAAAATCGATGAATTTCTCGGGTTCTTCAAGATAGACATGGGGAAGTTCCCAGGGTGGATCGTCGGTTGATATTCGATAATAAGCCCGACGTAACCCGGCCTCAAATCCAACAACTGAAGGGTTGAAGTAAATAGTTTGGTGCATTCGGTGTCGGGCTAATAGGAACTGCTCAACAGATTCGATGCCCTTCGACTTGAAGCCGAGCACATCGACAGGTTGGTCATTAATCTGGGTCCGGTAAGGAATCACGGAGTCCAATAACCTTTCACGATCATAACGTCCTTGATCAACACCGGAGTACAGGGCATCCCTTACCAGGTAATCCATACGATCTGCATCAATAGCACTTGATACCAAAAAAGCAGGGAAGAGGCAGGAGCCTAACTCTGTATAATCGTTGACAATCAATCCAGAAACAACATTTGTTAAATCTCCAAGAGTAGGACCCAGAAGTTCCTTGATCATTACTTCTGAGAGTTGCTCATGGCGGAAACTGTGAGGAAGATAGTTCTCCTTTGCAAGCCAATCCAGTGCAATCTCCAGATTGTGGGAAAAGGGAAGATGACCCAAATCATGACACATCGCTGCCAATCGGGTTATCTGGAGCATCTCTTCAGAGAACAGAAGGTCTGCATCAATATCCCCACATTGATCGGGAGATCGCATCCAATTCTTATAGGCAACATCAAACATTGCCGTTGCATTGTGCACCACCCCCAATGAATGGGTAAACCGAGAATGGGTTGCTCCCGGATAGACCGAGGAAGCCATACCCAATTGGGTGATATGTCGTAATCGTTGAAAAATTGGAGTCTGAAGCACCTTTGATTCCAGCTCTGTTAACCGTATTAGACCATGTACTGGATCTGCGATTCGCTTATGAGCTTTGAGCTGGTATACCGGATTTGGGGGTGCCACACCTATGTCTATCCCTTAGAGGATATAAAACCTGAGATTTCTTTACTGAGACCTAAAATTTACCGACTAACTTAGGAGAGGGTTTGAAGAAGTGCATTCTCGGTGGCTCTTCATTGGGAAATATAATCCAATTAATTCTAAAAGTCCGATTGATACCATCAAAGTAATTAAAATAGACCGGCAAAAATCGGTAATTATAGCTTTAGCCTTCCCAAGAGATTGGGGTACGAAAGGAATTGATAGCAATGGCAACTGACAATCAATCATTAAAAGATGCAACTCTACGATCATTCAAGACCGTGGACGAAGTTTCCGGACCTCTCTTATTTGTGAACCTTGAAGGCAAGGGAGGAGTTTCTTATGGAGAAATCTGTGAGATTGAGACTCCTCGTGGTGAGAGAAGACGAGGACAAGTCCTGGAAATCTCTGACGATCTCGCAGTTATCCAGGTGTTCGAAGGAACAACTGGTCTGGACACCGATGCAACAACCGTACGATTTCTTGGATCAACTCTAGAAATCCCCCTAACTGAAGACATGCTAGGACGTGTGTTCAATGGACGTGGTGAGCCTATCGACGATGGACCTGCACCAATTGGTAACCTCAAGAGAACAATCGCAGGTGACCCTCTCAATCCTGCTGCCCGAGAATACCCCCGTGCGTTTATTCAGACTGGTATCTCATCAATTGATGCTTTACTGACTCTGGTGCGTGGACAGAAGCTGCCCCTCTTTTCTGGTAGCGGTCTTCCCCACAACCAGATTGGAGCACAGATTGCCCGTCAGGCAACTGTTCTCGGTGAAGGTGAGTCTTTCGCAGTAGTATTCGCAGCAATGGGTATAACAGCAGAGGAAGCACGTTTCTTCCAATCTGATTTCGAGAGGACAGGAGCTCTCGAGAGAGTAACACTCTTCCTCAATCTGGCAGATGATCCGGCAGTAGAGCGTATTATTACTCCTCGACTGGCACTCACCTTTGCAGAGTACCTTGCTTTCGATCTCGATTATCATGTACTGGTTATCCTGACTGATCTGACTAACTATGCAGAAGCTCTACGTGAGATTTCAGCAGCTCGAGAAGAAGTACCCGGACGACGTGGTTTCCCTGGTTACCTCTATTCTGACCTCTCCACCCTCTACGAGAGAGCAGGTCGTATTGAGGGTAAAAAAGGTTCAATCACTCAAATCCCCATTCTCTCAATGCCCAATGATGATATCACCCATCCCATTCCTGATTTGACTGGGTACATCACAGAAGGTCAAGTGTACGTAGACCGTGCCCTGAACCGTAAGGGTATATTCCCACCGATTAACCCTCTTCCTTCACTCAGTCGATTGATGAAAGAAGCAATTGGAAAGGGATCCACACGTGAAGATCATGCAGGACTTTCCGCACAACTTTATGCTGCATATGCAAAAGGCCGTGAAATCCGTGACCTTGTAGCTGTTGTGGGTGAGGAATCACTTACTGATGAAGATCGACTCTATCTCGAATTCGGAGATCGCTTCGAGTCTGAATTCCTGAACCAAGGTCTGACAAATCGAACTATCTTCGAAACACTCGACCTCGGATGGGACATGCTCAAAGTCTTCCCAAACCCAACCAGACAGCTCAAGCGTATTGATCAGAAGATAATTGAGAAATTCCACAAGGAATATCGAGATGAGAAATACGACTTCAATGACGTCAATGCATAATCTTCAAACTACAGATTAACAATCCCAATTGCTGATATTGTACATATGAGTAATCCTAGAAGTTTCAAAGGTTTGAATTCCTCCATACCTAGGAATAGAGATAGTATAACGGCGAAGATCGGGTTTACTCCAATTATTGCATTGACAACCTGAGGATCAGTGATGGCATACGCAGTATAAATAAAATAAGAACCCAAGCCC
>JAEOUB010000142.1 GCA_016839545.1 Candidatus Kariarchaeota archaeon
ATCAGATGGAGACAAAGAAACCTCTCAAGAGTCTGGAAGATGCAAAGGCATCATATTTGCAGAAGACAAGCAAAGGATTGGGTTCTGTTGCCCTCGGTCTTGGTGCAATGGCCGCAATCAATTTTATTTTGAATGTACTACTGGGTTTTATCAACATCTATTACTAAGTCTTCAATCCAAAATACTTCGCAATTGACCTGACTTGATCCTCAATTGACATAGCATCATTTTCAAGTTTGACGTATTTTGATGCATCTATACCCAATGCAGTCAAAGGAAAAGGGAATTCATCATTGGAATTGAGAACATATTTGTTACCTGCATCTATCAGCCTGGTGTTTGATGCCTCTATATCCCTCTTAGACGGTTTTGCCTCCAATCTTTCTGAATGGCTATTCCTCTCCAATCTTTTCTCAGTTGAAGCCTGTAATTCCACAAAGAGGGTTTTCCATCCAGCATCCTCAAATGGTTTACTTACACGTTTGAGGTAGGAAACTTCAGCTTCGTGATTAAATGCCATTACATATGTGAAAATGAATCCATTCTTTGAGTATTTGAGAGCATGTTCTCGTATCAACATCCGAATACCACTATTGAGATGGCTAAATTCTTCTGTTCCATAGGGGTGGAAACGAATGGCGAATTCAATTGAGTCATGATTGTGACTGAATAAGCAGTCAAGGGATCTGGCAAGTTCTCTCCCAACAGCCATCTTACCGACTGCCTGGGGACCAATAATCCAGATGAAGTACTTTTCTCTCATTACTCACACATCATATTCCTCAGGAGCCGTCGAAGCTTCATTTGGACGCTCGACACTCTTTTTGAGATCTAGATCCTGGATGAAGTGATCAACTGCGATTTTAGTAGTTGAAAAGAGACTGAATTTCATAATTTTGGACATCTCCTCACCAAATTCTAGATCAAACATTCGCAAGATGAGTTTGATTTTGGGTCGGATTTTCCTCACCTTTGTAGCAATCTTGAGGTTTGTCAAGTCATCGTCAATCAGTAGCATAATTGCTTGAGCTCTTTCCAAGCCTGCCTGTAATAATACATGTTCCAAACGTGAATCCCCCTCTACGAGTGGGATTCGATATGATTTCTGATAGTGTTCAATCAGACTTCGCTTTACATCATCCGGCACTAGATCAATCATGACGATGTCCTGACCTTTCTGGACAAGATCCTCAACAACTCGTACCCCCAGATTTCCTATTCCTGTCACTATGATATGGTTTTCTAGAATTTTTGTCACCTCCTGGTTCCATTCTTCCGAAGTAGTATCTCCGAACTTTATGGCAGATCCTATCCCTTCTAAGCTTTGAGCCAGCATCAACAAACCAAATAAAGGAAACACAATCCAGATGATCTGGTAAAATGGGTAACCAGTCGGGTAGGGTAATGTGGATGCAAAGAACATCAGCGTTACTGCCTGGTAAATACTCTCCAGAAAGCCTAATGGATATCGAAGGCGAAGTAGAATTGATCCTGCGATTACTCCTATGAGAAAAAGAATGAGAGTACCTTTGAATGCAGATAGCCTGACAAGTACTTCCCGGGAATAAACCCGGACTTTTCTTCTCCTTCTGGAAGGCATTGATTTCCTACATTTCTTCCTCCTTTTTCACTCTTCAGGGTTTATCACGTATTGTATCAGTTTTTGAGTCAATATTCTGTGAAATACATCAATTTTGAGAACAGAGAATTTATTTTTATATTTCTAAATAATAGACAGTATGATAGTGAAAAACAATGACCGGATTTGAAATTCCCGTACTAGCCCAACTTTTCTTGTTCCCAGTCGTAGCAATTCTAATCTGGTACTTCTTGTTCAGTTCATCAAACTCTGTAGTGACAAAAATCGCTATAGAGGGTGGTTATATGATCCTAGGTATTCCTCTGATCGTCTTTACACTTCTCTCTATACCCACGATTGCACTTGTTTTCTGGGCACCGTCCCAAGGTCTCGCAAGGGAAGTAACCATTGCAGTCGGGGCGGTTATGATTGTAGTCACTCTCATCGCAGAATACTATTGGATTAAACGACAGATCAACGATATCGAGGAGAGAGAAGGAATGAGCTTCTGGGCATATCTCAGAAAAGAAGCCTCATCTGAAACCCGCGATAAGAGAAGACAAGATAAAATCGAAAACAAATCAAAAAACCAAGACTATTTCTCTGATATAACAGAGATGAATCGTCAGCGCAGGGAATTGGATAGAGCAGAGAAAGAAAAACTTCGACGTGCTCTCCTTGGTGAAATTGATAACGAAACCACCGAGTAGTTTTCTTTTTGATCATTTCTAGGCGATGATTTTCCTGCTAGGGGATTGAGTTATTAGAAGAGTATACAAGATAAAGATAGATCATTTAGGAGGAATGAGTGATGGTGCTTTCAGAAGAAGCTCTTGATAGCGAACAAAATGGAGCGAACAACACCAGTTTTCAATTGTTTCAAGCTGTCGAACTGACTAAAGTGTACGGGGATAAAATCGCCCTCAACGCTGTCAACTTCACTGCAAATACCAATGCTATTGGTATCCTTGGTCCTAATGGCTGTGGTAAATCCACATTTCTGAAGCTATTATTGAATTTAATACGTCCCTCTCATGGAAATGTGGCATTACATCCAGATCTAAAAGATATACGCGTGATCTCTGATTATCCAATTCTCCCAGGAGAGCTTACAATTGATGAGTGGATGGAACTGCTGGAAAAATTTCATGGGAAGCTAATTCAGGATATTGATGTACAGCAGAGACTGAATCTTCAAGGATCTTGGAGGATAAAGGATCTTTCAGCAGGTCAATACCGGAAGGCAGCACTACTTCCTGCCTTTTTTGGATCACCTCAGCTTATCATCCTGGATGAGCCCACAAACTTTCTTGACATTGTTACTCGAGAGTATGTATTACAGCTATTAGTCAAACAGATCCGAGATCGCGGATCGAAGGTGATAATCGCCTCACACCGAGTTGACGAGATCAGATTATTGGCCAACCAGGCAATAATCCTCAAAAATGGCTCTATGATCAAATCCATAGATCTACTTAGACATCCAATACGTGGATATG
Organism: Candidatus Kariarchaeota archaeon; assembly: GCA_016839545.1. Lineage (GTDB taxonomy): Archaea > Asgardarchaeota > Heimdallarchaeia > Heimdallarchaeales > Kariarchaeaceae > Kariarchaeum. The sequence goes on from JAEOUB010000142.1 coordinate 3,079, forward strand.
AGCTAATTGTGGATCAGGATGAACAGTTCGCAGAACTGTTGACTCATGAGAACATAAAAATGAAAAAAGCAATTGTCAATGGAAGAAATGTGTTTGAAGTCCCAAATGTTCCCAAAATCTGGGATATCCTTTTTGATTTTACACGTCACAAGGGAACATTGGTTTCTATCCGTAGCATTGATGAGCTTGATAAGAATATTGAGGAGCTACTGAAATGATTAAGGAATATCTATCTTCGGATTACACCTTCTACAAGTTTCCGAATACACATATCATTTTTCTAGTTCCTCTCATTCCAAGTCTAGTGATTGTACTCGTTCAAACCAATCTGAATTATGTGATAGAAGGAACTTTCACAACGACATATAATATTCAAAATGATATCATCAAGTTCTACTTCTTCTACTTCAAACTGATCCTGTCCATCGTAACGTCATTTTACTATGTTTACCGATGGGGCCAACAAAAAATTGATGGGAGCTACGGTTTTTGGATCAGCCAGGGAGTGAATAGAGAACAATTCGTTATCTTTACCGTCATATCATATGCTCTGTTGATATCCACATCGCAAATTGTGGGTCTTCTCACAATCTGGCTCTATCTTGGAATTGGCTTGGGACTATCCACTTTCTTTGTTATCATGGGGAGTATCCTTACTAGTAATCTCCTCTATTCTCTGGTCGGTATCTTTCTTGCAGACACTATTAAAAAGCCAGAAGTTGCAGGATTGGTATTTATCGGTCTCTCCTTCCTCAATTATGTTCTAATAGTCGACCCAGACTCATTAGTAGCCATATTGCTTCAATTGGAGAGTAATTTCACGTCTCAGATAATTGGCTTTGCCATTCTCTTTGAGGTTATTCTCTTTGTCATAATTGGATCAGCATTGCTCTATCTGCAACGATTCTGGGATATTGAATTGTGAGGTGTTTCTATGGTTCGCATAATTTCCTTCTCTACAACAGTAACAATTCTTCTTATCTTCACATTATTGGTCTCCCTTCTCCCCAGTGAGAAAGTGGAGGTAATAATCCCCAATCAGCAGACAGAGTATATTTACAATTCCTACAGCAGAAAAGTGACGATTGAGGCAAATTTCGTTGTCCCCATCAAGATCAATGTTTCTAGAATCGATTTGAGAAATAGTGATTTGGTCCCGTTATACGAGAATTTCGTATTTCAAGCTGAGGTAGTTCTGAATTTTACTCAACCTGGGTTTTATCTATTTCAAATTATCAGTCCACAATTGATTCGGCTGACCTTCAATGACTCCGGTTTTCGTCAACCTCTCCTCCTTATTGCTATCATGCTCATAGTTTTGAAAGGGGTTCTTTGGCTTTGGGATGCCAATCTTCTTTGGTTTAACCCTCAACGTCTTTGATTACTGGAGAAAAAATACCCAGTGAATACCCTGTGCTGATAATTTGTGTCACAAGAGAGGGCGGAAGCAATCTCGATCTGAGAATGTTAAAGAGCCTCTCAAGGGTAAGTTCACGATTTCCACTGGTATTTTGGTACGAGAGGAGATAGCTGAAGTTCTCTTTGGTAGTGCGACTGAGAGACCTCATTTTGATAGCATTTGCAATAGCTCTCTTATTCAGCTGGAATGGATGCAGAAGCGTATATTTCAGGTTGGTACGTGACACAACACTCTCAAAATCTGATGGATGCAGTGAAAGACCTCCATGCAGATTCTCTGAAAAATTCCTCTCCACTTCTGTCATGATCTCAATCATCCTGACTTTCATGATGTCAGGGAGCGATTCATCGGCGAGGAAGATGATCCGACCCAGACCTGTGGAGAATGAATTGATTGCAAAGGTATCTCTCTGTATTGACTCAAATCCAGTCACAACACTTCTTTCAATCTCGTCAAGGAAGGTACTAATGGCCTTGGAAAATCCGGAAATCAGCACACCATCAACCCCTAGTTTCCCTGATTCTTCCAGATAAATCGGGATTCCACCGTGATTTTGGAGAATGATAGCTTTTATCTCCATCATTGAGGTGATCTCATCAAAATCATTTGATATGTTTTCCATGATCTCATTGACATGTTTTGTTCTCCTATCTGCATAATACCAGTAGAGAATCCCTGATATAAGGATCACAACAAGTACACCGATAATCAACCCGATGACTTCGATTGCCAGGGAGATCAAAACTTCAAATGGATTGGGTCGAGGGGGTTCAGATCCGATTTCCTCTTCCTGATCAATCTCCTCCGTTTCAATAGCTGGATTCCCACCAAAATAGATCCCAATGGATGATATTGACAGAATATTGATTGTGACTTCTCCTTCCAAGATGATCACGGATTGACCATTTTCATCAGTGATCTCATTTCGCTGAAGAAATTGGTTATCACCTAGTATGTGTTTGTACCTGATAATAACTTCTAGTTCTAATCCTTCAACTCCTCCGCTTCTTTGAATTACGGTATTTCCTGTCTGGTCAAGACCCAAGCTGATGTCTGTATTGATA
>JAEOUB010000143.1 GCA_016839545.1 Candidatus Kariarchaeota archaeon
AGTATACCACTATCGGCTTGCTCGGTGCCAACTGCGGGATAGGTGATGCCAACCATGTCAATATTCTCAACAATATGTGCAATACACTGGGTCTGGATACCTCAAGTACAGGGTCTGTGATTGCATGGTTTTTGGAGATGGCACAACGGGGTATTCTTCCAGATGGACTGAATGAGGGTCTTGAATTTGGTAATTTTGCACTGATGCAGAGTCTTCTGTACAAGATCTCCTACAGAGATGCGGTGGGTGATTGGATTGCAGACTCCTATACTGCAACTTCCCGTCTTCCCGAGAATGTTCGTGAGGAGGCAAGATCAATACAAATTCAATCAAAAGGACTACCACAGTCCGATCCCCATGATTGTCGCTATATCAAGGCATTTGCACTCGGTATCGGCACCGCGTCGCGAGGGGCAGATCACCTCCGGAGCAGGGCAACAATAGAATTGTTTGACCTTCCTGAAGAGCTAACGACCGATATCTACGGTAAGCCGGTCAATACCATTCCATACGAGTATCAGGACAAAGGTTGGATTGTTGCCATGCATGAGTCAATCTATGCGGTTGGAGATGCACTCGGTATCTGCAGATTTGTCACCCACAGCTTCAACTCACCACATCTGCTCAAGTATGAGCATTTCGCAGACCTGGTTCAACATGCTACAGGACTTGAAATAGAGGACTACAGGTTACTCGGTGATCGAATTGTCAATCTGGAGCGGATGTTCAATATGAAATGCGGGGTAGATCGCTCGCAGGATTATCCACCTCGCCGCTACATGACAGAACCTGCAACTGCGGGTATCGCCAAGGGCCACCTTATAGATCCGGACCGGTACGAGGAGATGCTCGACGATTTCTATGCTGCCCGGGGTTGGTCCAGGGATGGCGTCCCCAGTGATCGCCAAAAGGAGGAAATTACCAGACTTGTGGAGGTCCTACCATGAGACTTGAGATATTGCAGGGAGACTGCGGACTCTGCGATCTCTGTGCAATTGCCTGTTCCACCGAGAAGTTTGGTGTACAGAACCCCCTGATGTCAGCTATCAAGGTAAATCACCGGGGGAAAAGCGTCGGTCATCAGCGAGTTGATGGTGGACCGGGTATCCTGCCCTGCTGGCACTGTGATGAGCCTCCATGTCTGCCTGCCTGTCCCTACGACTCCATGACGATCGGTGCAGACAATGTGGTCAGTCTCTTCCTAGATGATGCACCAGAGGGCTTCAATCCCTGTGTGGCCTGTATGAAATGTGTGAAAGCCTGCAAAGATATGCATGGGGTCTCATCTATCTTCATATCACAGAAAAAAGACAGGCACATGACTACCAAGTCAGGACGCCAGATAATGAAATACTCACTGTACAAGTGTGATATGTGTGGGGGCGATCCCAAATGTGTGAAGATCTGTCCACGAGATGCAATCAGGATTGTCGATTAATTTAGGGGTGATACCTGAACGTGATCAAAGAATTCGATAATATCACTGTCTGACAGAATTCTTCCCAGGTTCTTGGCATGCTCGAGTAACTGGTCTGCTTGATCCTGGCTTGCCTCAATGCCCATGAAATTCAGCTTATGCACCACATTGCTCATACCTGAGAGTGGACCAATATCAATGACCTGTGATTTACCCACCATAGTAGCCGGTACTGAGGAATAGACGGTATTGGCCCAGCTGAGGCCCATCTTCTCGGCTTTCATTATTGCAGCAGCATGTACTCCGGTAGCGGTTCTGAACGCATCCTTACCAATTACGGGATAGTTGATCGGGATGGGAATATCTACCAGTTCTGATGTTAATTCCACATATTCTGCAAGTACTGAGAGGTCATTGTCAATCCATCCCTTGAGCTTGAGGTTGACCAAGAGTTGATCCATAGGTGTATTGCCACACCTCTCGCCGATTCCCAGTGCTGTACCATGTATCCGGTTGGCACCTGCCTCTATGGCTGCGATGGAATTGGCAACACTCAATCCCCGGTCGCGGTGTCCATGCCAGTCGATTCTGACATCCCTGTATCCCTCGTCATTGAGGAATTGTCTGACGTAGCGTACAAGACGGTGCACACCCTTTGGTTCTGCATGTCCCACTGTATCTGCAACACAGATTGCAGTGGCTCCTGCCTGAACTGCAGTCAAGTAAAGCTCCTTGATATCCTTGGGATTGGCACGGGTGGTATCCTCAGTGACAAACATCATGGGTACATCACTGTCAAGACAGAGTGTTACGGAGTCCACCACCAGGTTCTTCATCCGATCCATATCCCATTTTTCTACCAACTGGCGGACAGGAGATGAGCCGAGGAATGCACACACTTCGATTGGATAGTCCAGAGTGTGGGAGATCTCGATAATGGGATTGATGTCGTAGGGATGTGTCCGGGCTGCACAATTGGCTGCAATTGATAGCTTCTCTTCCTTGATCGTCTGTACCAGGGCAGTGACATCATCATACATATTCGCTGAGGCACTGGGGTATCCGACATCTGCTGAGTGTATACCCAGTCTGTCCATCAATCTGAGAAGTTCTATCTTGCCTTCTACAGGGGGGTTGACAGTTGATGGGCTCTGCAGCCCGTCCCGCAGGGTCTCATCATCAAACATGATATTTTTCGGTTTGAAGTCATCCTCGCCGAGATTCCAGTCATAGATCACATCCATGGATACTATCTTTTACTATAAATTTAATAGTGTTTCCTGTCCCGAATAAGAAAAGCAACAGCTTCCCCAAGTTACGAATTATTTTGCGACTGAACTGTACCGTGGACATCTGCCATTACAATATTCCGAAGACCTGCTGAGAGACAGAGTCTTCAAATAGGATTGAACCGTCCTGAAAACTATGTCTAAGATCCTGATTATGGGTGGCAGCCGGTTCATTGGCAAGCACCTCCTCAGAAAACTTGCACAGGAGCCTCATGAGATCCTGGTTATCAACCGGGGATCAGTCCCCAACGCCGACTACCTACCCGAGGGTGCAGAGCATATTGCCCTCGATCGAAATGATGCAGATGCCATGAAACAGGCACTTGCCGGGAAATCATTTGATCTTGTCTTTGATGTCTCCGGTATCACTGGAGAACACACCCAGATCTTGCTCGATTCTCTGGAAAGCCCTCCCGGTCGTCACATCCACGTCTCCTCAGGATCTGTCTACGATATCTACGGTGAGGATCCTCCTATCTTCAACCTCCCCATTGCAGAGGACTTTCCTATTGGCCGAATTCACGAGGACGAACATCCGTATATGAACGCCAAGAGAGGAGGCGAGAAAGTTTTGTTCGACGCCCATACTTCCTCCAACTACCCCATGGTCATTGTGCGACCCACATTTGTCTATGGTCCAGATAACTACATCTACCGTGAGGCTTACTTCTTCGATCGCATAGAGCACGATCGACCGGTGATACTGCCTGGTAAGGGTCACGGGTACCAGGACCTTGTGTTTGTCGAGGATCTTGCAGATCTTCTTATTGATGTCTCCCAGCGAGATGCTGACCAGGTTGTGGGACAGGCATTCAATGGAACCAAGGGAGATGTGATCTCCGGTCGTATGTATGCAAAGGCTGCAGCAAAAGTCATTGGGAAAGAGGTGGAGTTACTGTACATCGACCTCGAAGAAATACAGGAGATGCAGTGGCCACCACAGCTCACTCTCTATCCCTATATCCCCGAAGGAGGTAGTTTTCATGATGCTCGGAAGATCGAGCAGCAACTAGGGTTTGTTAATCAGCATTCCTACCAGGAGGGACTGGAAAAGGCCTACCTGTGGTGGAAGCAACATGGTGAGAAGCGGGAGTACTCCGAATTGGAGCAGAAACTAGTGGCATATATCAGAGCGAAAGGTACCGAGACAGTGGGAAGTGCACGTTCAGAGCTTAATGAGGTCCTTGATGCCGAGAAAGCCAAGATTGAGGCACAGAATCAGACCGGACAAGAATAAGGACTCTCACAATCCTTATGTTTGTCTGTATCTAGGGTCGCCTGTTGCAGGGTCTCGTCATCTACTTTCTGGAGAACAGGACTAACCTTGGGAGGACACTCATCCTCGCCACACTGATCCCGTTCTTTCTGTCGACTATTCCACGACTGCAGCTCCCCATGCTTATCACGGCAGTTTTTCTCTTTATTACACTGAATTACTGGAGACTGAAGAAAATCATTGTGCAGGCTATTCATTCCCACTATTGGTTAAAGATCCAGTATTTCTGGTTCATCACAGGTCTTATCGTGACTTCAGCACTTTTCTATGAGAATGTCAAGCGGTTCATCCCGGTATCATATTTCATAGGTGTACTGTATTTTCTCATCTACATTATCTGGTCAAACAAGATCAACTCCAAGATGACATCAAAGACCCGGATTATACTCAGGGGGCATACCAAGGAGACATCTCGTAGCTGGGACCTTGAACCCTATCTGTTGGCCCTTATTCTTGCCTTCATGGTAACATTCACAATTGCATACCTTCAGTCGATCGTGATTAGCTTTGGTCAGAAAGTACTTGTGCCCGAGGTGGTTCATTGGCTCCTTCCAATCACTCTCATGATCCTTCATTTTGGCATAGATCTCCTATTTGTCGAACAGATTGATTGGTATCCCGCTGAGGGTTCAGTTGAGTGGATTGATCAGGATTTTGATCTTGCACTTCCCGAGGTAGAAGATGCCTCACTTCTAGCACAGTACATGGAGAAGGCCTCAAAACTAAAAACACCACCTGAGGATCTGCGAGCCCATATTGAGGAGAACCTCCACTATCTGGTTCTTCATGCCCAGGAGATGCGATATCTTCCCTTCCAGGTATACTATGTCCGTGGTGTGGGGAACTGGGGTGATACGGCTCGTGATCAGATCCATCTGATGATGGCTATTGTCGTTGCAAGTATCAGCCAGTACCGGTTTCTGGGTCTCATCCCAGTGTATAAGCGTAAGATGTTCTATGAGATGCTCCAGTCACTAGCCATGACCGGATCGATGACACAGGACTGGCGAGATGTGATCCAGTACGAGGTACTCGCAAAGAAGGACGAGCATTTTGTGCTTGACTGGGTTCTCGGTTCCAAGTATGTGGATCTCAAGTATGATCCCGACTGGATCATCTCATGGAAGGGGCGTGTCTACAAGGGCAAAACTGGGTACTACACAGCTGTCAAAATGATGGAAGAGTTACTCCAGACCCGACCTACGATGGATCAATGGGTGACTGACATCTGGGAACTGTGTAAGACCTATACTCGTGTGTATATTGGTGAATCTGCCAGACAGGTCGGTGGCACCAATCTGCAGTACTATGAGCAGCTCCTGTACCTGGCAGAGAAAAAGACCACTTCTGAATACATGGAGGCACGTGAGGCGTATCTTGAGAGTTTGAAGCACCCCTCAAATCGACTGGTTAGTACAGGTCAGACAGACCAGGTAATCTACTCTGAGGAGGAGAAGGAAAAGATTATCCGCAGCTATCTTTCAGATGAGACCGAGCTGACGAAAACTCCATCTATCCTGGACACATTCAAATCAGAATTCTTCGGCTGGAGAGAGGATCTCAGATCTATAGAACTCCGTCACCTTCTCAATATTCTCCTCTATCTCTCCATCTTTGCTGTAAACCTGGGAGTGATCATAGCTATTGATAGGCTGGTATTTGCAGGTGCAGGCATTGCAATTATTGCAGTTGAAGTGACCCTCCTCTTCTTTTTCTCCATCAACCCTTCGGATGGTGATCTTTCAGTGACCAACGATATCCGTGATATGAGATCTGTACTCAGTGGTACAGGTGGTAATCAGGGAATAACAATCAATAGTGCAGCACTGTCCTCCAGTCTCTGGTTCTTGCTCTATGGTGTCCTTCTTCTTGCAGGATACCGGCTATTCTTGTGAAGATATCCCTAGCTATTTGGCGCCACAATATTGTAGTGATTGATTCAAGTTATATGGAAATATAACAACTATCACCTATATGCCCAAGACTGACATCTCAGAAATGGAGGTATTAGTATGACCCAGAGTGTGTACATATTTGGTGAAACTGAAGAAGATCTTACACTTGAGGCTGGTAAAGAGCTCCTTGGAGGTAAAGGTGCCGCCCTCGATCAAATGACCAAACTCGGGCTGCCTATTCCACCCGGTTTCACAATCAGCACAGCCACATGTATTGAGTTTCTTCAAAACGATAACACGTTTCCCGAGGGGATGTGGGATGCAGTTGAGTCAGCTCTCTCATCAATCGAACAACGGATTGGCAAGAATTTTGGAAACTCTGAAAAGCTGTTACTGCTTTCAGTCAGATCAGGAGCAAAGATCTCCATGCCGGGGATGATGGACACCATCCTTAATCTTGGACTGAATAATGCCATCCTGGAACAGGTTGCAGGAAAAGGAGAGGAACGTTTCCTTTTGGACTCCTACCGACGTCTGATCCTCATGTTTTCCAATGTGGTAGTAGGCCTGGAGGTTCACCCATTTGAGAAAGCGTTGGAAGAGGTCAAATTTATTGCTGGCGTGGAGGAGGATCACGAACTGGGCATAGATCATCTCAAGGAGATAATCAGTCAATACCAGGCAATTTTCAAAAAAGGGTATGGTGAAGATTTTCC
>JAEOUB010000011.1 GCA_016839545.1 Candidatus Kariarchaeota archaeon
CTCGAGCGAGAGAGCTAGGAATTGCAAACACAGGTATCAATCTACTTGACAGTGATCCTCTGAGAATTGAAGATGAGAAGCTTGTAAACCTTGGGTTTCACAAAGCCGTGGAGCTAAGTTACTGTGGTACGAAGGTTTCAAAGGACTCAGTTGAAAGCCTGAAAGGTGATCTCCCACCAGGGTATCAACTGAGAGAAATCGATTTTACTGAATTGAAAGAGGATGATCCCATCTTTGAGACAATTTACAATAATTTCCCAACAGGATTTGTTCCCTCGCCTCTAGGAGCATATCAGAGGTTCAAACGAGAATATGACGCTGATGTAAGGAATGAATCCATACAACATCATTTTGTCATCACATTTGAAGAAGAGCATATTGCGTTTGCGAAATCAAGACAATTTACCAAAGGACGAAGAGAAGATTTGGTTCATCTCCTTGTCGGTATTGTACATCCCGATCACCAAAAGCAGGGACTGTATAAACGATTGCTCAGTGCAAGATTAGATGCTGCACTGCGTGATAATGGTCAGTTTGTCTATACTGAGTCTGATGTTAACGCATCTTTTCCTATCTTGCAGAGACTAGGATTACAGGAGTATGACAGATGTTATTTATTTTTCCAAGAGATCAACCTAGAAGACGAATTGTGATTGCACAACTTGATCTTAAGTTCCGAAGATTAGATCTCCAGGAATACGACAGATACCACCTCTACTGCCGAGAACAAGCCTGAAATGTCATTCGAAGTAGCGAAATATACAAATATGATTTAATCGTAATTGAGACGTGATATTCAGTAAAAAAGCCACTATCCTCTTTGGTTTGGTCTACTGGTACAGCACTTTCGAGTATCACAATCTCCGGATATTGCCAAGCTACTCCTGGTTACGTACAGGATTCACCATCTTTTTCTCACTATTTTTAATCAACAACTTAGGTGAAATCTTACCCGAGCAAGGAAAAAAGACACTCTACGCCATTATTGGAATTGTCGTGGGGACAATCGCCCGTGAAATTGCATTGGCGTACTCTCGTGACTTAGCTGCACAACTGGGACATGAGGATCTTGTACTCGGGATAGGGACTACAACCATTGGACCTTACAACGTTGACATTCTGACTGTACTCGGGGTGTTTGTTTCATTCATAATGATTATAGTATGGTTACAATTTTTCTTCAGGGGTAGATCACGTCATCGACCCGGGTTCAGAATGTATTACAATATCAAAAATGACAAGGATGTACGACCTGTCCGTTATTTCTTATTCTGGCCACTAGTATATGTCGTTGGAGCACAGTTTCTTCAGACTACCGAGTATCTCAGGCTCTTTCTCATTTTCTTTCCTCTACCATTTCTCATCCGTTTCGACTCTATCAGAGTCACCCGTTTTGACAAGTTGATGCTCTTTACCCTTACCACGCTTATGGCGAGTCAAGCATTGGGCATTGTTTACGAGGGATGGTATCACAACCTCTATTCTTACCACCAGGGAGTCCTGCTCAATTTATTGTTCCTAATTCCCTATGCTATTGGATCCATTGCCACAATCATAATCCGACCTCGAGATTTGGCAATCCGATTCCCTGAATCAGGGGCTAATTTTTGATGGACAGACCCCCCTCTATGTGTTAACTAAACAACTTTTACATTCGATACCCCAAAATGTTATAAATAATATAGTAAAGATTGCAGCATGAGAAAATCATTTCTTCTCAGTATTTTTGCATTAACTATCCTGATCAGCAGTCTCTCTACACAGGCTGCTGTTGATGGTACCTCAGTCTGGAGTGAGGGTAATTACATCAAGTATGATGTTACTTTCGATTTCGGTGAATTCGGAACAATTGAGAGTGCTGTCACAGTCACGTATGAGAGTCTTGATGGCGACAATATGCTGTTCGATGTTGAGACTATTGTCGGTGGAAACACAGATCAAGAAACGGTAACTGTTGGCAAAACAACCGGTCAGGAGGCTGATGGAAATTATACCGGCTTCTTCACCGATACTGCAAATTTCGAAGTCGGATATATCACCGCAAACGTACCCAACACTTTTGATAATCTAGATTACGAGGTAAAAGAGGACACACAACGGACCTACAGCTTCCAGGATGAGGAAACCGAAATTGATGTCTGGATCTTGCAGACCACCGAGAATGGTGTCACCTACGAGCTGGTCCTTTCCAAGGCAGGTGGTGTTTTGCTTGAACAAGAGATCTCTGGCGGAGACGAGGGAATAACCTTGAAGGCAAATTACATTGATGGAGTAAAAGTTAACTCAGGTTTCCTTAGTTTTCTTGATAGCCCATTTTCACTGGTCGCCTTCGTTCCATTTATGATCGCTGTGGGTATCAAGAGACGAAATATATCTAATACAAGTTGATACTGCTTCAAACATCAAAAACTTGGTATCTCTTCATTGATTGTGGTCCAGTTCATACATATAATCATTCATCGTCATCACACTTCTAAAACCCAACCGGGCAACAATTGGTGATGATGAGGACTGATCTGCACTGATGAATACATGGCTCTTACCTCGTTCCTGAGCATCTCTTGCACGGGCACCGATAAAAAGGCGGTAGATACCCTGACGACGGTATTCCGGCAGGACTGATGCTCCTGAGAATTGGACTGTGGAGGGCAGGGTTGTCAGGTAGCTGCTTGATGCTGATGCCACCATTCTCCCTCCATCGAATGCACCAAAGTCAAGTACCTCGACTTCTTCATCTCTCGAAACCTGTGAAATCCGCTGTTTCATATAGGCAGAGGCTGCATCAATAGTGGGGAAATAAGTTGGGAAGCAGGTATTGATGATTGAGAGATGATCTTCACCAAGAAGATCAGTCTCACCCAGTTTACGAATTGATAATTGTGATGTAGTATCAAGATTGACCAGGTTGATGATATCCGCAACCATGAAATTGTAAACACCCAGCAGTCCAAATCCGTTCTCACGTAACAGCTGATCCTCGAGAATGAGCTGATCACTGTCTCTTGTCGTCAGAGTGAAGGATTTACCCTTGTCTCTGAAATACGCAATCACCTCTTGAAGTACTTGCTCAGGGTTTTCACCTCGAAAGAAACTGGTAGAGTTGAACATACTGCCATCTTTTTCCGGATTGATTACGACATGAAAATGATCTGTGGTCACAGATACTCGGGTTGAGGTATCTTTTCGTGATTTATACCACTCTTCCCAGAATTGGGCAGAGTACATCATACCTCAATTCCGTTGTGTCAAATTATGTACTATTCTATTGTGCAGGGCAAAATTTCTAGAAAAATGAAAGGAACACACAGATTATATTTTTATAAATCCGTCGTGAACTTGATTTCACGTGGTTCAGGATCAGCAAATCACCAAGGTCATACTTGTCGGAGAACCGGCCGTAGGCAAGACGTCTCTCCGTCGTATGTACATGGGGAAAGGATTCACCTCCAATTACCTGGCTACAATTGGTGCTGATTTCTCATTTGCACAGTATGAATCTGAAGGCAAAGTCACTAAATTCTCAATATGGGACATCGCCGGGGAGCAGAACTACAGTAGCATCCGTTCCCAGTTCTACTCAGGAACGGCAGGTGTCATTATCGTCTTTGACATCACCCGTGTTGAGACGTTCTACCAGATTGATCACTGGGTTGCAGAGCTCAAAGCCTCGATGATAGGTGATGTAGCATTTGTACTTGTCGGCAACAAGGATGACCTTCGTGAGTTCGAGGGTAACGTTGTATCAGAGGAAGAGATCAACCAAAGACTGGCGATGTGGGAACAGATCATGGGAGTGAAAATCCCTCTATTCTATGCCTCTGCACTGTCTGGACTGAATGTAAAAGAAATCTTTGCTCATGTAATGGATTCAATTCTCTAGTTATATTCAAACTACCAATAGGATGAGTATTAAACGGGTAAGAACAGTGTTGGTTATGACAGATCTACAATTTTCAATCATTTCCAAATCTCCCAACGAACTTCCTTGTGAGATCCTAGAATCATATCTTGATTTACAAGAGGCTGTAGGAGGTGCCTCACGAACAGGGGAGATACTCAGATCTAGAGACTACCGTCGGGCGGAGGCACTCTCACCTCCTCGGGCTGGTCATGTAATCAAACGGTACTATGCAGTCATAGATAATCGAGTGGTGGGGTACAGCTTTCTTGATTATACGACGCATGCACAAAACTCAGAGCAGGTGGAGTATTTTGGGATGGTTCATCCTGAACTCAGACGAAAAGGGATTGCAACAGCCCTTTATGTCGAAATGGAGAAGTATGGTCTTGAGTTAGGGAAAACCAAACCAGAAATGTGGTTCTCTCCCGAGGAAAGCCCTGGAAACGCAGATTTTGCCAAAAAATTGGGATATAGTCCTGCTACCGAGGAGAAAGTGAGTAGGCTCCACAAAGAAAACATCAGTTGGGACTATGTCAACTCCAGGGAGGAGCAGTATGCAGATCTAGAGTCTCGCTATCAAATGCTATTC
>JAEOUB010000144.1 GCA_016839545.1 Candidatus Kariarchaeota archaeon
GATGAATATCGTCCTCGATAATGATTTCCTGGTCTTTGAATATCTTATGGATATACTCCAAAAATGGTGGCCATTGACTGGCCTGTCCAAGAACGAGGACAGTATCAAAGTTCTCCTTGGCAATTCCCCGTTGATTGGCTTTTACCATAGCATTTCTGAGTAGCAATTTGAATGCCGAGTTTAGCTCGGATTTCTCAAATGCCTGACTGACATCTATTCCCTCACCTGCATTCATAGAGAATTCAAGCTCCTGTTCATCTACCAAGAGATTCGCTTCGAATTCAGATGCAAGACGATTCTTTGTAACCTCTAACTCGAAGAATATCTGCTCCAACTCTTTATTCTTTACTTGTGCTAGATCAAACATGAGTGCAGAGATCTCACGACTTCCCATGTCAATACTGGTCTTTGTGATTATGGTGGGATGACTATCGAGATCCTCTCTCATTCTCTTTTCCTCAGATTTCTTACGACTCTTGTTCCCATCCATTGAGGCAACTCCAGCAGTAATCTGAGAGGATCCAATGTCAATAACCATGACATTCCCACGTTGATTATGAAGACGATAGCTCCCAAGCACTGATGCTGAAAGCTCATCAATCAGCTCAATGTAGTCTATCCCTCTTTCGAGGAGCAAGGATCGTAACCATGCCTCAAAACCTGAAGGTGCATGCACTGGGAAGGTCATTGCCACTCTTGCAATCTTTACATTCATCTCTTCTTCCACATTGGATATTACCTTCAAGAGAAAGTCTCGGTAGGCATCATAGGAGGTAACGATGGAATTTCGTATCCTGAGATACTTTCTTGATCCAAGCTTGAGTGAGTCCTTGATATTCTGGAATGTCTGAGAAGTAGCGTAGAGGCTTTTCTCGAATACCTCATTGCCGATTAAATAATCCGAAACTGAATTGTAGTAGATTATTGTTGGAAATTCCCAGGTTTGAGGGGTATGCTCACATTCTCCATGGACTACAAATGCTACTTTGGTCAATGCATTGCCCATATCGACTGCAAGGGTACATTTGCATTCCACTGCAGTTTCGTCCTCCAAATCATCCCATTCCTCAACTTTCTTGAGGTCCCAGAGAGAATATTCTCTTCCACTATGCATTCGAGAAAGAAGATTTAGAGCCTGAAGTGGCATCTTCTGATTCTCTGATGCCCGTTCCAAGAGTACTGGTATCATATCGCTGATCATCTCAGAATGTCGAGATATAGGGAGTAGGAACGCGGCGAGAGCATCCAAATCTATGGAATATGTTCCCTCTTTGTTCCTGACGGTGAAATATAGACCATCGTCATCCATTACAAAGTTCTTGTCAGAGCTGACAGGTATCGTAAATTCAACAAGTTCCACACCATTTGATGAATAAACTGGGACATGCAGGAGACCATCAAATTCTGATTTTCTTACTGTTTCCTGATAGATATTCAAGCCTAAATCAGCATTTGTAAGAGCAAATCTACCCCTGGATTTGAATTTCTGAGCTTTGATCCTGTCTGGTCTGACCACGAGATCCTGGCTGAAAATGAGATTGAAATCTCCCCTCTCTATCTCAGTTGGTTTCATCGGTCTAAACTCATTCCCTGATTTCCGTGAGAGTACAACCCATTTACAATTCTCAATGGCATACCAACCACGGTCTCCAAGTTGTTCCAACAATATTTCATACAGATCTATTCCCGGTTGGTCGACAGGTTTCCATTCTTCTTCTTCAAAAATATTCATCAACTCAGCAACGAACGGAAGCGGATAATCAAGTATGTTCTCCCATAGATATGCAAAGTCCCGTTTTCTAATCCTGTCCATGAGGCTTACTTCTTCAGTCTCCTCCTCATTTGGCAGTGTCATGTTGAGTTCAGGATTCTTCAGTTGCTCAACCTTCTGAATGAGCAATGAGCCAAGTAAGGGGTCTACCGTGTTGAGATAGCTGTCGAGATAATGAAAATCAGGATCAATCTCCATCAACTTGTCTATTTCATCAAGCATCACGTAGATTGCAGCTCTGACCGGAGTATCAAGATTGAGAGTATCAACAGTATTCTGGGCAAATTCGCGCATTATAGGCAGTGGGTGGGTGATCCATAATTCAAGGATATCTGATTTGTCTTTATCAGGATAATAGGTCTCCAACCTCTGAAGTACCAGTTCTCGAATTATCTCGGATTCGTGAGACTCTAGGATCTCAAAGGCATGATGCAGCAGGTTTGACCTCGCTCTCTCAAACCATGATTGGAATAACCCTCCAAGAAGATCAATTTGCTCTTCAGACGGTTCTTCAACATAGACCTCTGTTAGAAGTTGGTAGGCTTTGTTGTGTAAATTCTCCTCTGTGATATTTTTCAACTCCATTAAGAAACATAGTTACAGGCTTAGACAGTTCTGTATTAGAAAATCTTGTCTAAATCAAGACTCAACTCATGAGATTTAAACATTTTACTGCCGTACCGACAGCTCAATTGTGGTGTTGGATTGAATCTCCTGAGTATACTATCACGTAATTTAAAAAGATAGAGAAGGAGCTGAAAGTAGATAAATACGCGTTATTCTTCCAATCTATAGGAGATAGTATTTCAAAAATAAATGGATGGTTTACCTTGTCGAGCAAAAACACGATTGATAAAATAATTCTCCAGCAAAGCAGGAAAGGGTATCATAATCCCAATTTCCTACCCTCATCACAGACTGTTCTGGATTTCAACATTCTCACCACTAACAAGGCTGATGATATTCTAAGACAGATGAGTTTGGATGTTGACGAATTTTCTGGTACTCCTAAGATCTCCATTATGTCTAATAGAGATGATGTTGGATACCCAGAAGATATTTCCCTGTCAGACAGTCCCTCAGAACAGAATGAACAGTTAGAAAACTTCGTACTCAAACTTCTGATGCAGGAAGAACTGGCCATAAAAGTTGAGACTGAACGTGCAGGTGGGATCTTCAAATGGTTGTTCAAAGATGAGTTGCTGCTTCTAATTACCCTGTATACCGTGGATCCTTCAAGAAGGAGTCACAAAAACCTCCCTGAATCTCCATATAGTATCAAGTTTTTCAGAGGAGACCGCAACTCAGCTCCGTCATCTCATAAATCACTTGCGAGATTGGTGTATGGTACCTTACAAACATTGAGGAAGACAGAAAAAGAGGAATTCGATGCCTCCTACAGAAGATTTCTGGAATTAGCATTCCGACCCTTTGACGAGTTTCTCTATAACGAGCGTCTATCCATCCGTGATCCAAAATATCGTCCCCAATCCAAATATATCAAACGTGAGAAATCGGGTGAAAAAGATGAACGTGCCTATCTTGAGATCCAGGATCCACCTCGGCAGATGACTGAAGGTGGAAACAGTGTGGTTCCCGCAGCAGAAGGCAACCAGAGATATCTGTCCGCTCGAGTTTCTGATTTCGACGAGTTTGAGCAATTGCTTATTTTCGAAGAGGGCTACAGGCTAAAGAACTGGCCTAATGAGGGAACTCTCATACTTGAGGGTGATATGGCATCAAACAGAAGAAAATGGGATGCCATTCGTAATCTCAAGAACCGTGGTCTGACTGCCCATGCTAGATTGGCAGACGTTCTCATTCGTCCATGGGGCCTGCCACATGTTAATCCCATTCCGCGTTCCTATTTCAATCCGGGGATTTCTCATGACGACGAGGAATCTCAACCACAGGCTCATGCCATTGATATCGCACTGACAAGTCCAGATGTAACACTTATTCACGGACCACCAGGTACTGGTAAGACCACAGTGATTGTAGAGATCATTCGTCATGTGATTGCCAATGGGGGAAGAGTCATGATGTGTGCACCCACTCATGTTGCAGTAGATAATGTCCTGGAACGGGTAGCGGACATCAAAGGCATCGCCCCAGTACGAGTGGGAGGAACATGGTATATGGACGAGGGGCTTCAGCAATTCCGAATTCAGGAACGCTCAAAATCACTCTCACAAGCATTACCAAACTTCTCACACTCATCTGGAAAAGATGAAACTCTATCACAGATCCAAACCGACTTCAAACGGGACATGGAAAAGAGAGGTCGTCGTCATTTGGAAAACTTGGCTATCAATCAGGCAAACCTAGTATGTGGAACTACAATCGGTATTGCACGATATGAGCCCCCAATTGACAATCCAATCGATTTTGATGTATTAATTATCGATGAGGCCAGTAAAGCCACAGTTATGGAATTCCTCGTTCCAGCCGTACGTGCAAAAAGATGGATCCTAGTAGGTGATCATCGACAACTTCCTCCGTATGTCAATGAACAGGAGATCAGGATCTATGTCCAGCGATACTTTGAGGATATGGAGAAACAGCCTGAGGAACAGAAAAATGGTAAAGGAAAAAGGAACAGTGCAATCTATGATGAGCGCACAAACCAACTAATTGCAAGTCTACGTCGTTTTCATGAGGAAATGCATGCTCTGAAAGAGGGTCAACCCCGTAGTCACTGGAGCAGAATTGTCGAGCTCTTTGACAATCGAAGAAAACCCATTATCAGTATCGAAGAGATGGTGAATTTTGCACTTGGCTCCTGTTTCCATTACTTCCTGCAACGTATCGACCAGAGTAGAAATGGCAGACTTCTAGTTCAGCACAGAATGCCATCAATCCTTTCTAATTTTCTTGATGAGGCCATATACAAGGGTCAACTCAAGACCTCACGTTCTGCAATGACACATGGTCTTGTCCTTCCTGCCGTTCCATCTATCGGACTTGCATCAATCGATCAACCGATGACATTTGTAAGTACAGAGACTTTATCAACTGATCAGGAGACTCCTGGCAAATACAAGGGATATTTCAACGCACCTGAGGCAGAGACGATTGCCGAGATTATTGCAGCCTTCACACAGATTGATGCAGAGTCATTGGGATACTCAGAAGCCGAACCTCTGACAATTGGTGTGATTACATACTACGCTGGGCAGTCTAGGGAGATCAACCGTCATCTACGTACAGTTGATGAGATTGAACAAGATCGTGGATGGCGATACCGGGTTCCCGGTAAACCTATTAGAATCCGTGTTTCTATAGTTGATAGATTCCAGGGTCAAGAGCAGGATATTGTTTTACTCAGCTTGACAAGAAGTAATTCCCACGGAAGTATAGGTTTCTTGAAAAACCTCCAACGTGTCAATGTCTCTCTTTCCCGAGCTAAACAGAATCTGATTATTGTTGGGAATGCTTCTTTCTTTGCGAATATCAAGTCAAAACCCACTCCTGTTCTCAAGCATTTGGCTCAGTATTGTCGCAAAAATGGTATTGTCCGGTTCGCGGAGGTTAAGAAATGATTTCCAACAGTATCAGGGCTTGGAATACTCAGCAAGGACGGAAACCGTGTGTCTTCCTGTACCACAACACCACAACTGGGATATTTTCTCTCACAGAAGTTGAAGCTGAGGTTACTGAACCACCCCTTCCTCTTGAGCAGTTAGCACTTGCCCTAATCGGCCATCTATCAAATGTAACAAGGATAGAGGTTCACGCCTTTTCTGGGATTTCTCTAGATATTTGTCAGGATACCCTGGAGTCTCTTCATTTACACGGTTTAGTGAAAGTACGAGAATATGACTCTTCATTACTATTTGACAACATCAAAACCCTTACTCACGATATCGGAGATGATTGGTACACCCCCATAATCAAGAAAATAACTCAAAGAAAACTTCTGAAACAGTATGAATTGACAGATATGGGTCTAAAGAGTGTGAAAACACTAACGAAAACTGTGGTGCAGACCAAGAATTTTGATATTATTGTAACAGGAGAGCCTTTCTATCTGTTCTATGACACTTTTGACATCAAGACTGATGGGTATGAAATGGTGGATATGGATCCTAATCTTACAAAACACCTTTTGGGTCATACGGAGCAATTTTCTAAATACACTGGTATCAAACCACTTGCTATTGGACCCAGTACCATAACAGAGGGCAAGGAGATAAGTAACGCCCAGTTCTGGATCACACTTCAAGGTAATCCTGAGGATCATATTGACGAAACTAAGAATCAGGTATTCATCACCTCTCCAAGTTTTGAAAGATGGTCAAATCCGGACTGGAACCCCCAGGTACAAGAAATCCTTGGATCCATTGGCTTTGAATTTATCGAGGATTTTGTCATCCAATCGATGTCCAAAACGTGGTCGATGGTCGATGAGGTGATAGAAGAGAGCCTATCTCTTTCTGATGATGGATTGACCTGGAAACTTGAGACTGATCTTGAGATGCAAAAACTCATTTTCAATTCTATGCCAGACCCAATCGCACGAACTGAAACTGAGATTAAACTAAGATTACCGGACAGCTCTTGGCGAGTAGTGATTCTGGTCAGACTAGAGCCATATGACGATCTTGCGTTGAAATCATTGGTAGCAGGTCGTTTTCATCAGATAGTTCCAAGAAAAGGTTTCACTCTTGAGGAGGGATACCTGGATTACACCGAGATGATGCGAGAATGGGATAAAGATGTGAGCCGTGATGACTACTTTGAGACCCTTGAGACTCTGGTGACTCATGGGTGTCTTATTGAGCGATTTCCAGATATTGATACCATAGTCGTTGATGTAGACGACGTCCTCAGTGAGAATAGGAGAGATACTCAGAATTGGCAATTCTCTCGTCTCCGTCAGCTCGATAAACTCATGGAAGAGAATGAAATTTCAGACGTGAAATACTGTGCAACCAAAGCGGTGAAAAGTAAAATCGATGAAGAGGAAGCCCTTCAGAAATGGATTGATGAGGGAAAGATTGAGATTGTGAATAATGCAAGTAAAGAGCTACCAGAAGTTCTGGAAATAGCTAGAGACAACAAAGCTCACTATATCGGATCAAAGTTGATGAAGAAAGGTAAAAAGTATGAGGAGTACAGTCGAGCTTTGGAATACTTTGTCACTAAAAACCGAGTACAGGTTCCAGGTCTTGAACCATTTTATGATTGGCAGATCGAGAATATTTTCGACAAACTCTACAATATCTATTATGAATAATCCAACAGAAATGGGCTCAATCATTACGTTAAATATCTCTATAACGCATAATACTATGTAATTTTATGAATCCTCTTTTCAAATTCGCCCTTAAAAACTTGAAAAAGACAAAGATACGATCTCTTCTTTCAATTCTTGCGGTATTTTTGGGTGTTCTCCTCATTACCACGTTGCTTGTCATGACAGACAGCCTGGTGGCAGCTGTGGATGATTCTCTTGATCTACTCTCTGGAACAGTGGTCTTACAACAGGAGGATGCGGTAGATCCGAACTTCTCTATTATTGACTCACGCGTGATTGCTGAACTCGTGGCTGCAAATAGTACTGGCGGTGAGATTGAGGGGACAATTGCAGCCTATGTTCCGGAAATATGGCATGTGGAAAAGTCTGAGGCGGGGATATTTGGATTTCTACAAGTTATTGGGGTGCAACCCTCAGCGGAGAGGAATACAGTCGGAGTTCTTGCTGCAGAGAATTTTCCACAGGGAAGAACTCTTTCGGATGATGATTACAATGCCACGGTGATCGGAGATTCGGCAGCACAATTGATGAATAAAGGAATTGGAGATACCGTAGTGGTCAATGGTCAGAATATTGAGGTTGTAGGAATTTTCTCCACAGACTCATTTCTTGACAATGCCATGTTCATGCATATCAATATTGTAGAGACATTCTCGCCCCAGTATGAGGATCAGGAGTTTATCTCAACGATTTTAATCAAACCTGTGGATCTTGCTGCTGGAGGTAAGATTAAGACCTATGTGAATGATGTTCTGGCTGCATTTAGAGATGAAAATAATGACGGGATCACCGAGGAGTATGACATTGAAGCATCTGATTTTGAGCAGATTGCAGAACAGGGTCGACAATTCCTGGATATCACAACTGAATATGCCTTTTACCTCGGACTGATCAGCATTGTCATCGGTTCCCTTTCCGTTTTCAACTCTATCCTGATGGGGGTACTGGAAAGAAAGCGAGAAATTGCAATATTGAAGGCTACGGGATGGACAGACTATGAGACGGGCTTGGAAGTATTCATCGAGTCGCTAATAATCTCCATCATTGGAGGAGTAGGAGGATTGAGTCTTGGGGTGGGCATTGCTGGTTATTTCACATCCACCTCTCAGTTCCTGTCTCTGGTGGTTAATCCGATCACATTAGTACAATCTTTCGTCTACGCTGTCCTGCTGGGTATATTTGCAGGATTATATCCTGCCTGGAGAGCCATGCGTATTGACCCTGTGGAGGATCTGGTAGGATGACTGAGATTATTGGTACCAAGGATCTGAGAATGGTCTACGGTAATGAAGATCTTCGAGTTGAAGCACTGAGAGGTATTGATCTTTCTATTGAACAAGGTGAGTTAACCTCACTTGTTGGACCTTCAGGGAGTGGAAAATCCACACTACTCCACCTGATAGGGGCGATGATGACTCCAACTTCTGGTGAAATCAATATTTTAGGTCAGTCTATCCAGTCGTTCAACCGGCTACAGTTGGCACGAGTGCGACGAGAAAATATCGGGTTTATCTTCCAAAATTTTGCCCTTGTACCCCACCTTTCTGCTCTGGAAAATGTGATGCTTCCTCTCTATCCTATCAATCCGCCTAATCTTGAGGAACGGGCAACCCTACTCCTGGAGAAAGTTGGGCTGGAGCAGAGGCTGGATCATAATCCGAGTCAGCTCTCAGGTGGCGAGCGTCAGCGGGTAGCTGTTGCCCGAGCTCTGATCAATGATCCCTCACTAGTGCTAGGTGACGAAATCACAGGAAATCTAGATAGTACTACAGGCAAGGACATTTTTGACCTGATTGAGTCACTCAATAAAGAAGGTATGACTATTCTTCTGGTAACCCATGATATGAGTGTCGCAGATTCCTGTAGGAGAAAGATATCTATG
This sequence comes from Candidatus Kariarchaeota archaeon, assembly GCA_016839545.1. Lineage (GTDB taxonomy): Archaea > Asgardarchaeota > Heimdallarchaeia > Heimdallarchaeales > Kariarchaeaceae > Kariarchaeum. The sequence continues at coordinate 8,914 of JAEOUB010000144.1, forward strand.
CAGGATGGACGTCTTCTGCTTGATTAAAGTCGGTAGGACATTGCCTGTATTGTGTATGCATCTACCTGATCTGTGTTTACCTCGTATCCAAGTCCCCTACCCTTGGGGACGGCAATATATCCCTGATCATCCACCCGTACAGCCGGATTGATGACATCATTTGCAAAATAGCGATCACTTCCAGAGGTATCACCGGGAATAGAGAATTCATCTCGTGCCTGTAGGAAGATATTGTGCAGGCGACCGATTCCGGTCTCCAACATACCTCCACACCAAACGGCACCAACACCCACTTCCTCAGCAATCTTGATGGCATTGTAGTAACCACCGACTCTTCCAGGTTTGATATTGATGATTTTGCAACTCCCGTGATCGATGGCCAGTTTGGCATCCTTGGGATTGTGGATTGATTCATCAAGACATACCGGTGTCTGCAACTCATCCTGCAGAAATTTGTGCTGGAGAATATCGTTGTACGCCAGAGGCTGTTCAATCATCATCAGCCCGAACTCATCTAGCTGTTTGAGGATTGCAATATCATCAAGTGTATAGGCAGAATTGGCATCAACCATGAGAAGGATATCGCCAAATTTCTCCCTGATAGCCCGCACGGGTTCAACGTCCCACCCCGGCTCTATTTTGATCTTAATCCTGCGGTACCCCTGATCGATAAATGTGGAAATCCGATCCAGCAGCTTGCTGATATCTGTCTGGATCCCGATGGAGACCCCAGTTGGTATCTTATCCTTGGTGGAACCGTATATATCACCCAGACTTTTATTCTGGCTCTCCGCCAGTAGTGCCAGCAGGGCGGCTTCAATTCCCCCTTTGGCGAATTCATGACCCCTGACTGGTGCCCATTTCTTGTGGAGGGCATCAATATCAAACTGGTCACTGTTAAGCTCCTTGAGCTTGGGAATGAGAAACTTGGTCTGCATAGGCCATGCAGTGTCTACTGTCTCGTAGCAGTAGCCGGGAGTAGCCTCAACTGTGGTCTCTCCCCATCCCACATTGCCATCCTCATCCTCTATCTCTACCAGGATTGCATGTTTTGTGGTGGCATTGCCAAAAGAAGTTCTGAAGGGATGTACAAGGGGGAGCTGTACCTCACGTATGGTGATAGTACGTAGTGTGGGAAATGGATCCATACACTCAGTTTGTCATCGACCTTAAGATAGTAGTGGGCATTGAGTAGTTCCTTACTCAATCTCATCTCTAAGGGTATCTCGCAGGATAAACTCGAAATAATTGCTCTTGCCACCTGTTGGATTGTCCACATGGTGGTAGTCTGCCAAAATAAATCCACTGTCCAGTGCTGCCAGACAGATATCTCTGAACTTGACACGCCAGTCACGGGCAATATCCAGTTCTTGGGTTCTGATCTCCTGGTAGTTGGCAGGCACTTCCACTGTGAAACTGGTACCAGGAATATCTGTGCTGCCGGTGAATCTCCAGTGCTTGATGACATTGATTGCAGGAGATCGCTGCATGAGAACCTCGTGGCTGACGCGGTCCTGCCTGTAATCTTGCATACGGCGAGTCACTCGAGCGGAGTGAATGGGCCAGCTGAACTTGAAGCGGTCTGTGGGTACACCTGCATAGATTGAGACACCGTCGTTGTCAGGATCTCCGTAGTAATCCACCTTATAGGTATCACAGTAGCCCCCAAGCTTGGCAAAATTGAGATAGGCATTGTTGGGCAGCAGGGGATCAACCGTCCACTGTACCAGTCGTACATGGTGTTTCGATTCCAGGGCACGCTCTCTGTGATAGCGTTTGAGGCGATACCCGACATTCTTGCTCTGGTACTCGGGGAGCACTGCCATCATGTGGGAGTAGTGAATATCTGGAAAGTGATGATAGCCGTAGATGAAGCCAATGACATGATCCCTGATCTTGGCAACATATACAAACCCGACATCTGCCACTGCACGGGTTTCAAAGGTGGGAACAATGCCAATATCAGACATCTCCCATGCCTGTCGCTGCACCTCAGCCACCTCTTCAGCCTCTTTCATGCTGGTCAGAGGTACAATCTCTAAGTCCACAACTGCCATCTGTGGATGAGGGGAAAAAAATTGTGCCATGCTCGTCTGTTTTCGCTTACTATATCTTATTCCCTAAGCCACAAATAAGCTATTTATACCGATCAGCACTGTCTGACGTATGGCTAATTTCTCACTTGATACTGCAAAACTGATGATAGATTTCTGTATTCAGGCATATAATGAACCTGCTGAGATTGATGTAGCTCCCTTGGGCTTCCAGCTGGTTCGTACCTTCTATGACAAGGATTCTGATACAGAGGCATTCATTGCCAAGGACGAGGGCAGGATGGTCGTTGCCTTCAGAGGGACTGAGAGCAAGGAGGATATCCTGACTGATCTGAAGATCAAGAAGGTGAAGTACCCCCGTATGAAACGACCCATCTTCAAATCCCGGACTCACAAGGGATTTACAGAGGCATACAAGTCAATTGACGACGAGGTACTGGC
>JAEOUB010000145.1 GCA_016839545.1 Candidatus Kariarchaeota archaeon
GTATACCTCTGTGACTGCCTCATCACAGCTCATCACAGCAGTTGGCTGGAGACCCTTGATGGTGAGCATCTTGCAGACAACATCCCTGATACATACCACGTCGTCAACCACCAATACCTTACGAGACATAGGGTTTGGAAGAATTACAGGCATTAAAATCTAAGGGCATACAGATGATTATCCGCACTACCCCTTGATATCTGTGAGCTGAAAACCGACATGGGAACCGGGGTACTGTTTGTTGAGCTGTATTGACAGCGCCACCATCCGCTCGATGGTATGGGCATGCATCTTGCCCCGGACTCGCACGACTTCAAGACCAATGGTTTGACAGATCTTGGAGCTGAGCTCAAATGCTTCATCAGATGTGGTCATATGCAAGTCAGACTGGTTTAATGGCACATCTGTGTCAAGAAGAGCATATGAGATGGTCTTCAGACAGGCAACTACGTGGGAGTCTGGAAGAACGTCTCGAATATACTCATACGAGCTCTTGCCATCTTGCAAGAGGGTGGTGATGAATTTGCCAAACTTGAGATTGACCGTCATATCAAGAATGATTTTGCCACTGAGAAGATCTGCATGCGGAGTTACAAGGACATCCACCTGATCAAAGGGGATGGCTAGTACAACCACATCTGCCTGGAGGGCATACAGATTATCTCCACCGGAGAATGCCGTTGAGGACCTCTCTGCATTGAGATTCTCTGCAAACTGGCTACCTCTCTCCTGAGAGCGGCTGCCAATCCTCACCTGGTATCCCTGTTGCTGCAATCGCTTTGCAAATGCCGATCCCTGCCGTCCGGTACCTCCGATGATACCGATAGATTGAACCATAGTGGATGAAAATCAATGATAGTTTTAGACCCTGTGAAAGCGGTCACAGTTCAGTGAAATATTCCCTGATATTCCATGGGACACGTGCTGTGAGTATCTCCTGCTTGAGTTCCTCACGGTGGTCATCATCCCATTCCTCACCTTCCTCGTAGACGTAGTGCCAGAGATCATGCTTGGGAAGGGCCCGTGCAAAGAAAACATGGAGTTCTGCAATGACAAAGAAATCGAAGGTCTGAAAAATTGTGGTCCCGGGAAATTCACGGTCAACAATGATCTCAACCTCCAGAAATCCAGAGTCGAACCAGCGGACACGAAATCCAACGGCCTGGTTATGCCGAATAACCTCCTCGGAGTAGGTATCCATCTGGTTGGGAAGCCAGCGTCTCACTCTGAATTGGGTCAGCTGTTTGTTCTGATCGTAATCTAGCAAGATACCACTGATCTGGGGAAGCAATTCGGCTGACAGTCGCCTCATGTTGCTGATGGCAAAGACAGTGAAAAAAATCGGAAACAGCAGGATAACCAGCCATATAGCCTTGGACGTGGCAATTGCTATCAGGATCAGGCTGATGGCAGCCACTGCCAGGAGTACCAGCAGGAAGCGGAGGAGACGATAGTACAGAATTCGCTTGGAACGTATCTCCACCATCTGTGAGTCCACAATCTCAAAACTTCCCTGTTTGAGTTCGTAGGAATCCAGCATACGTGTATCTTGACCCATTGCCTCAATAGTATTTTGACTGAAGCTTCGATTATCTCTCAGAGAGTTCAGCGGTGTGATGCAGGTTTATTGGTAAAATATTGCAGATATACCGTGTATGAAGAAGGAATTTTTGAGTCGGGGCGCACAACCCAAGGCAAATATGACAGCACCTCATCCCAGGATCCTCTTCATAAGTACGGTCTTTTCCATTCTCATGCTTGCATTTATCGAGATCATTGCCACTGTTCCACTGACTATCTTCCTGCTGACTGATATTACTGAATTACAGCTACAGTGGGAAAGAGAACCATTCATGATTATTGCCATGGTTGTCGGTGGAGTGATTGGGCTGGCAGCAATCATTCTCAACGTGTTACTGCTGGCTGACTATCGCGTGAAAAAGCCTCTGGCAATTATATACTCCCTCATGATCGTCTTACTGTGGACTGCAATCATTGCTCTGAGTCGCAGTGGGGAAGTACTCGAGGCACTCGCCCTCAATGTGTTCTTCCTCCCGTTTTACATCCAGTTGATCGTCATGTACATTGATCAGGGTCAGACCAAGACCTCGTATCAGATACAGCAATTTGTAGTCACCTGATCTCAAAGCTACTGTGAGATGTAAAGGTACAAATGGGTAAAAGCACCTGTTCTGACTATGCAAGATAGTGGCCCCTCACAGCACTGCGCTCAGTGCAATGCCGAACTCGTCCCCAATGCCTCATTCTGCAACGAGTGCGGTGCTGCAATCAGCTGGAAAACCAGGGCACTGTCATGGGGTACACGGCTGAAACACAAAACTGTGCAGAAACTGGATGAATTCAAGGTCAAGATGGAC
>JAEOUB010000146.1 GCA_016839545.1 Candidatus Kariarchaeota archaeon
ATAGTATAACTCAGAAAACTTAGCTATCATCATCGTACCCAAGATAACTCACAGACTGAATAATATATGATTAGCGATCTATTGAAGATAGCTCGATTAATTAGGTACAAATATTACATATCAAAGTTTAACCTATGAAATATTCTGTCACCCATCCAAGTACACGAATCTTGGGGTCAGATACCTCATTGCTCAAAGGTAAAAGAATCGCATTGGGTGTCACAGGGAGCGTCGCTGCATTTCTTTCACCTCAAATTGCTCGTGCTCTAATCAGGCATGGGGCAACTGTAATTCCGGTAATGACTGAGGCGGGAACTCGAATGGTGGGCAAAGATCTCATGTGGTGGGCAACAGGCGTTGAACCAATAACCAAAGTCACTGGTGAACTTGAGCATATCAGTATGGCTGGTGTGATGAATGATCCAATTGATCTCTTTCTCATTGCTCCCGCAACAACGAACACTGTTGCTAAACTTGCCAACGGGATAGCTGATACTTCAGTGACACTTATTGCTAGCTCTGTTAATGGAAAAGGAGTTCCAATCATGGTTCTCTGTGTGGCGCATGAAGATCTGATCAAGTCGCCACCAATCCAGAAATCTCTTGCAACTCTTGAGGAATGGGGAGTTGACATTATTCAACCTGTTGTGGAGGAGGGCAAAGCCAAAGTGCCACCAGTGGAGGATGTAATTTTCGAGGTTATTGTAAGATTATCACCTAAAATCCTTACCGGCAAAACAGTGTTAGTTACAGGAGGGCCAACAAGGGAATATTTTGATAATGTGAGGTATATCACAAACGGATCTTCAGGTAGAATGGGTATTGAAATCGCAAAAAGTGCGCTAATGGCAGGTGCCGAAACCAAACTACTTCTTGGTCCCACTCATCTGACTGCACCACGAGCTGTTGATACTATTTCGGTATTTACAACTGATGACATGATCCAGGCTATGTTGAAAGAGTTGGAGAAAAAACCAGAAAGTATGGTTATCCTTTCTTCTGCGATGGCCGATTTCACACCTCGTGAGAAAATTGATGGCAAAATTAAGAGTGGAGCGGAATTGAGTGTCCCTCTGAAGCCTACCACTAAACTTTCAAATCTAATAAAAGCAAAATTCCCTCAATCAACTCTAGTCCTGTTTAAGGCAGAATGGGAAGAGACAGTAGGTGAATTAGCGAAACGTGCAAAGGAGAAATTGGAGTCTTGTGATGGCGATCTAGTTATAGCAAATGATCTTTCAAGACCGGGTGCCGGTTTCGCTGCAATTAGTAATCACGTTATTGTAATGGATAAGGAAGGTAACTACTCCGAAATAGAGGATAGCAAGACAGATATCGCCCAAATCATTATTTCCCGACTTTCAAAGATTTAATTGGGATTATACGAGAAATTAAATCGAGCAAGGATTATGTACTGTTATGGAAGGCGATCAACTCATTGAGATACTTCAGAAACACCCGGATCCAAGGAAAAGAGCCTTAGCTGCTCTAGAACTTGGAGATTTGGGTTATGAGCCAGCTCTTGAGCCGATGATTGAGCGTATGAAAAATGATGATCATCATCTTGTTCGCCGAGATTGTGCAGAAGGTTTAGGTCTACTTGGAATGTCAGAGGCGGTTGATGCCTTAATTGTGACGATGAATACAGATCCACATCATTACCCACGAAATGAAGCGGCTGAATCGCTTGGGAAAATTAAAGACAAACGTGCGATTCCGGCTTTATTACTGTTTCTGGATTCTGAAGATTGGGAATTCGCTAGGGCAAGTGGGGCACTTGCTCTTGCTGACTTGAATGCCAAGGAAACTCTCCCTGCCATCCTAAATGCCATCAAAACTACCGATGATGAATTCACCAGGAGGGATATGCTAAGAGCGGTCCATAAATTTCGGGATTATCTTTCCTTGGATCTCCTCTTTGACTTATCTCAACATGATGAGAGCTGGGAAGTTCGTAAAAAGGCGACGGAAATACTTGGATGGCTAGCATCCCCAGAAACAGTCGAAATTCTGGTTAAGATCCTCAAAACTGATTCTCATATTCAGGTGCGGCAAGAAGCTGAGAGTTCATTGCGATTGATTGCTCGTGACTACAGAATTACATATACATCCGCTGAAATGCTTTTGGCCAGAAAAGATGAAATACCACCTTCTGGCTGAGTGGAATAATTCACTGTGACCACAATATCTTTTTGACATTAATTGAGGTCATCGATTTACAGATGTCTGAAAACGGTGAGGAACCCAAGCAAATGGACCAAGAAACTAGCCCGGAAAAGGAACCTGAAATGGAAATCGGCTCTGATAATTCAGAAGAAGAGAATTCATCCTCAGTCATCAATCTTCAAGATCTAGCTGCTCAGTATCAGCAGGAATACAGACCAAGACCATTTCCCGTACAGGTCCTTTTGGCACTGATGTTTCTGTTTGGTCCCATTTTTCTTCTCCTAGATCTCCTCATAGATGGCTTCTTTGCATTTTTAGATGATCTATCTCTCTACATTTTTGGAGGGATCACTGCGATACTATTCGCTTCAATACTTGTGAG
>JAEOUB010000147.1 GCA_016839545.1 Candidatus Kariarchaeota archaeon
ATCAATATCGATGGGGGACTCAAATCCAAGGGCCATCCTCTGGGTGCCACAGGCGTATCTCAGGCAGTTGAGATCAGAAAACAGTTGCTTGGAGAGGCTGGAGATCGACAGGTAGAAGGTGCCACAGTGGGTCTCTCACACAACGTGGGTCAGACAGGACAATTTGTCAATGTCATGATCTACGGGAGAAATTGAGGGGGCAAAAAAAATGAGTGCTATGAAATTTGGAGAGATATCCTACGAGGACTATCCTGAACTAACTACCAATTTTGTCACCGAGTTGAAGAGCGAGAAGCTGATGTACAATGCCTGTAGCGGTTGTGATGAGAAGTACTTTCCTCCACGCACAGCTTGTACCAACTTCCATTCACCAGGTATGATGGAGATGAAACCATTGGAGGAGACGTCTGCAGTCCTGAAAGCCTTCACGATCATCCACTTTGCACCTGATAGTCATGCGGATAAGGCACCGTATGTGGTTGCCATTGGAGAACTTGCAGGTGGCTTCAGGGTGCTGGCACATCTTACAGGTGTGACTTCCATGCCCAAGGTGGGAATGCCGCTGACTCTCAAAATCCAGCAGGTCGGTCCAGATCGTGCCTACTACAAATTTATCAAGGGATAACCACAAAATAGTTCCTCTACATTCAATTCTATGCGTAATTCAGAGGTAGTCAGAACTTCTTTACTCAGGTATGGAGCAGGCGTGAACAGGATTTATTGTATGTAGGGCACTTTTGTTTCTGCAGAGCACTGCCTCCTTTCTGGGAACTAAGATCGAGGTACTAGTCTCTGGACCAGTGAGCCCCTGCCATACCAAAATAGGTAGGTACCTTGTAAAATGAGGTTCTCAGAGGAAAATCTCCCTTCTCTCTCAGTTGATGTATAAGTTGCAATCCAGACATACCACAGGCCAGAGCAGTGGGTTGCATTTGCAGAATTCTGTCCATCTGATCATTCAGACCAGACTCGACCCAATCCATGATCAGCGTATCAAAGGGAACTCCTGAATCGTGATAGCCATAGGGTCCATCTTCCCTGTGAACATGACTCAGATCACCGGATATGAGAAGCATCACCTCATCCTCAAGAGAATCAAGCACAGACATGAGCTTGGAATTTATCGAGGCGATCCCATCCAGGTCACTGTGACGTGATCTTGGATAGCACAGAATGGTGACCTGAATGTCAGGTGCGTGCTGTTTGAAATAATACAGAGGTACTGCAGTTCCCCAGTTGAGTTGCAGAGGATATGCAGGATACCCATGTGTGAGCACCTCAAGAGGGAGATCAGCTGATTCTGCAGCCTGCTGGATAGCTGCTATCATTTCAGTAGACCCATGAAATTCAAATCTCTCAAGGAACTCCCCATGTACCACTGAATTCTCAAGCTTGAAGAGTGAGCCCTCAAACTCAGTATGATTGTAAAGTACCATAGTGCGGTCCAGATTGTAGCCATGTGGAGTGAGCAGGATTACCTGCTTGGGAACTTGAAGTGGATCAATCATTGCTTTCATCTGCTCATTGAGCCACATGAAACCCTCAAGAGGGTCATCTTCCACTCCCTCGATGATCTGCATACCATGAGGCAGGAACAGGATATCTCTGATCATACTCTAAGATTTGGGAAGATCACTTTAGAGTTGTGACGACGGGATGGAAAACTAAGTTTTCAGAACACGGTAAATCCAAAACATCCTTATCCCAAGTGAGTGTACAGAACCTGTGGGAGATAAATTATCACCCGAGCAGATTGACGCGCTCATCACAGCTGCTGTTGATGCAAGATCAAGGGCATACGCAGTCTATTCCAATTTCAAAGTAGGTGCTGCATTGCTGACTCGAGAGGGAAAGGTCTACCAGGGCTGCAACATTGAGAACATCAGCTTCACACCAACTGTCTGTGCAGAACGTGTGGCCATGTTCAAAGCAATATCTGATGGAAATATGAACTTCCAGGCCGTTGCGATTATATCCAGTGATGCTACACCTACTCCTCCCTGTGGAGTCTGCAGGCAGGTAATGTCAGAATTTGTAGATGATGATTTTGAAGTTATTCTGACTAATGATGCTGGAAGGATCCTTCCATTCTCATTCAGAGAAGTACTGCCCATGAGATTTGTTCCACAGTCCACAATCGGAAAGCAGGATGTATGGGAGGTTATCAGACCGATTATACAACAGGATGACAAAATCTCAGAGGATGAGTCAAAGCTTGTCCAGCATATCCTTCGAGACATGGAGACGTTAGAACACCAGATCACCATTTTCATCAATGATGGTAAGATTGGCGAAGAAGAACGTGAGAGAGTCAGAGAGTTCCGCCAGCGAGTTTATAGATCTGCAGTTGATGTGGCTCACGCAGATCTTACGATAAGTGATGAAGAACAGGCTATACTGCAAAAATTAGCTGAGCTTCTCGAAATAGATCAGTAATGCTCGTTATATTCCATTTCTTCTAATATTGATTTGATCACACGCAGCAGTGCAAACTCGTCCTGTGTGATCTGGTTATCATCTTTTGCAATTTCCACTGCTTCATCCATGATTCTCTTTCGTAAGGCGTACATGTCGTTTTGCTCGTCAGAGGTGATGATATCATCATCATAGCTCTGGTGCAGCACTTCGAAGTACTTGGCGATATTCTCTTTTACACTCTCAATTATTGCCTGTTCATCAGCAGTGATGATACCATTCTGCTTGGCAATATCAATCATCTTCTGGTTGATCTCTGAGGGATGCAAGTCATGAGGCATACCTAATTCTTCACAATTCAAGTTATTATTCCATCGGTTTGTCTATATTTTTGTTCATGAGATAATTTAATATCACGTGCAAGTAAATCGAGCTCCTCATCTGTATGTGGAGTATCTATAAAAGGATCAGACTCGATTTTCTTTCGAATATTCCTGAGCGAGAATGGGTCTTCCAAGGCACTTAATTCTCCTTTCAACCTGTATTTCCTCCGAGTCTTCCCTTGTAATTTAAGAAATGCCAGTGTCTTGTCGGCATCCACATCAGGAATCAGGTTCCCTCGCACATCCAGTACATACAACTGCGAGAGATCATTGATGATATTGAAGTCCAATGAGGTGATCAGATTACGACGTAGATCTAATCTTCTCAGAAATAGAAGTGGCTGTACCTCACTTGGTATCTTGGTTAGCAAGTTACCTGCCACATGAAGAGATTGCAGTGAATTAATACCTGAAATTGAAGGAGAAATCCCGGTGAGAAGGTTATCATCAAAATTCAGCTGGCGAATGAACTCAAGTTCTGATAGCATCTTGGGGAATTCACGAAAATTATTGTAGTCTAGGTAACAGTTCTCTAATTCCTCAAGCTCTGCAATTCGAGCTGGCAATCGATCCAGTTGGTTGTGGGAGGCATCAAGTGTGTGTAATCTCTCAAGATCACCAATTGACTCAGGTAGTTCAGACAGTTGAAAATCCTGGTTAAAGTAGGACTGAAACAATCTAACCTCTATCACGTGATAATTATCGTGAAGAAAACCGAAGGAACCCAGGGTGTTTTCTGAGATATCCGGAATTGAACCTCGAATCAAGGATTCCATTTCCTGCATAGCTCTGGCTTGTGCAGTATGAAGCCAGACTCCTTGATACTCAGTATACCCAGACATAACATCATTCCAACATAATGGGATAAAACCCCATCGTGAGGGGAAACTTTGCATTGGCCAACATCAATCCGTCAGACCATCACAAGATAGTTGTATCAATTTGAAATTCATGGGGTAGTGACCATTTATGCACGTGATGCAGCAATGTATGATGCCATCTATGGTGGAGATGATGCAGCAGCACTTGAGTTTATCAGATGGCTACTTGAATTCCTTGAGATCAACAATGAGAATGATATTCTCGATATGGGTTCAGGCACCGGAACTCTCCTTATTCCTTTGGTTAAAGAAGGATACAACATCCAGGGTGTGGAACCGTTCGATCCCATGCTGAATAGGGCAAGAGAGAAGGCCGAGGAAGCGGCTGTCGAGATCAACATCCGAAAGGGATCATTTGAAACACTAGACGACAGCGAGGAGTATGATTTGATCACAGCGATCAATGGTCCACTGCATTACGTTGAGCCCGAGAACCTGCACGACGTTATGAAGCGAGTATCCACCGCACTCAAACCAGGAGGAAGGTGTGTCTTTGATATCATCAATTTTCACAGTATCATCAAAAACTACGAATATCCGGATCCTGTCGAGTTTGACATGTTTGATTCCACTGCAACTGCAGTCATCCAACACTTCGTTGATTTGGATCGTGATAAATGGCTAAATAGGGTTATTCTATTCTTCAAAGACAAGGAATACCAGAAATTTGAGGACATCCAGGAGATGTCAATGTACTCTATGACTACACTCAGAATTGTGGGTGGGTTGCATAATTTGGAGCTTGAACATTTCTTCTCCTCTTACGAGGATCGACCTGAAGAACGAAAATATGGAGGAAGACTCATTATAGTTTTCAAAAAATCTACTTGATCCCTACATGTGATTTGGCATTGGCAAGCCAAAGTTTTGGCAACAGGGGCTTATCAGGATCTACTTCGAGATTGATCAGATCGACAAGAGGAATTTGTAGGAGTTGACCTACGTTTTCAATACCTTCCTCACTCAGTCTCTCTAGAGATTTCTCATCAACACCAACGAGAACTGATAATGGATCCATAGCCCTTGCACTTTCCATCATGTTATCGAGTTGTCGTTGAAATTCCAGATATTCTGCTCGAATCTTTCGATACTCTTTACGCAGCCCGTGTTTTTCATTATTATAAATTCGATATCCGATATCAAGCCATGATTTCACCTCATCAACTGATGCACCAGTAATGGTGTAAAGTTCCACAGGAGCGGTTTCAAGCAGATGTGAGATATAGAGGATTTCTGATTCTTTCAGATTCTGTTGTGACTCTTTGGAGACCTCCTCAAGTTCTGCGATGGGTATCTCAAGATCATTAACATCATCTTGATCCAAAACAATTGGAATAATCCCTTCAAGATCCTCTTCTGTATCAATATCAGCAATAACAGCTATTTGATCTGACTCACTCAAAGAGTTCATATCCAGATCTTGGTCTTCTTCACCTTCTTCATCGAGAGGCACTTCTTCATCAACAACCTCTTCTTCCTCCAGCGTTTCATCTTCAGAGGCCTTAGTTGACTCAGTTTCGGCATCAGTTTCAGGGTCATCATCCACGTCCTCGTCAGAGGTGTCTGCTTCCTCTATAACCTCAGGTTCTTCCTCAGCCTCATTTTCTGCTATCATTGTATCCTCGTTGATTTCAGTGTAGCTGATTGATGAGTCAGAAGTAGTATCCTCTCGCATCTCTTTTTCTTTATGATCTTCTTCAGCATCCTCGTCCGCAACCGATGATACATCTTCTTGGGGTTCTTCAACTATCGGAGTCGGTTCAGGCTCATCAGGTTCCGAACCATCACTTAAGACCACAGCGGCGGCTAGAGTGGTCAGATTTCCATCATGATCAGCTATTGAGATTGTGTATTTCCAATCACCAAAAGTCCGGGTGAGAGGGAAAACGACTTCAAACTCATGATCTCCCGGTTGTCGACTCATGAATCTGAGGTTACCATTTGGATCCCTGATCTCTATTTTTGAGCTACCCCAGGTTTCGTTTTTGACAATGGTAATTTGTAAACTGTCACCTACAGAGAAAGAACTCTCTCCTGTCAACTTGGTACCGTTTTTCCTCAGTGTGATATCAGGGTCCATATATTTACAGAAAGAGCTTGAAGAGGTCGTTATATATCATTAGCGAAAAGAGACTAATTAAATAAATATCAGGGCAATTAAGGGATGACAATCTAAAATTCTCCATCCCATCCAAACACATCCAGATCAATAGAGTAATTCACCACAGTCACGCCGTCTTCAACCAATTTGGCACGTTGAAGATCTGCCGATTCAGGATCGCGGATGGCGATTTTACCCTTGGAATTGATCACTCGATGCCAGGGTAGATCATACTTTCTGGTCATGGAGTGAAGCACTCTAACTACTTGTCGTGCTGCTTTTGGACTACCCGCCATTTTCGCAATTTGACCATAAGTTGCTACTTTTCCCTGGGGAATTGAAGATATGATCTCAATCACATCCTCTGTAAAGGGCAGCATGATCTTCCTAAATATATTAGGCTAATAGGTTGATCTATTACATTTTGTGAGAGTGATTATTTCTCATGACATGCATCACAGACTCTTCGCATGATTCTAGTACTTGGGTCAGTTATCACCCAGTTTGAGCACCTGGAGCAAAGAGGATCATGACAGATTGAACATACTGTCTTCCTGGTGTTTGATTCTTTGCAGCTTCGACACTGTGATGGAAGGTACATCAATTTCATATTGCCTTACAGTAGGGAGATGAATTATTTAAGAAATTGAAAGATGGAGTGGCTGTTTGTAAGAATTTAATGTATTCAATCCACAGAATGGCTTAAACTTTGAATTTATTGCTGAAATAGAAATATGTGTACAGGAACGGAGCTTGAAGCGCGGAGAAAAGTACTCCATTCTCTGCAAGAAATTGGTTAAAATCGGGTAAGGAAATTAATTGTCCTGCAAATGTGTAAGCAATTGCAAGGAACCCACTTGCACCCAATCCTTTCTTGAGCTGATCCTGTTGATTCTTAGTAATACCAAGAGAGGTCTGACCTTGAACTTCATACTGGATTTCCTGTTCTGCAAAAGGTTCTGCAACGTTTGCATCGATATAATTACGATCCTGATCGAACAGCGGGTATGAAATTGCCAGAATATCCTGATACTCTTTCTTCAGAGGGGTGACTGCAATCTTGAAGTCAGTCTGCTTTCCAGGATCTATGTGTAATTCAACAACTTGGGGGCTGATACTGTCAAATCCTTGAAATACAATTCGTACACCCGGTTGATCTGTTACATTATGTGCTGTAACCAATATTTCAGTAGGCGTGTCAACCTGTAATTGACCCAGGGGTTTGAAGCTGATAATAGTATTATCATTCTCAAATTCCCATGGCGAAAGTTCACCGATTCCAAGGGCTTTCATTAAGTCTCCTCCTCTTACACCAAATAACCACGTTCCTAACAATCCCAATGCAAGTCCAAAGACCAATTCGGGGCTCTGCAACTGATAGGTGGGATCTGTGAGGAGATTGTACGCCTCGTATCCAAAATATCCTACACCTGCAATTGATGCAATGGCTACAAGACCAAGGAAGAGTCCCCTTAGTTTACCTTGCATTCTCTTCTTCAATCTTTGAAAGACACCTGAGGCTCTACCCTGAACATTCTGTAAATCGAAGCCTCTGGTGAAGCCTATTCGTAATGCTTGTTCGTCACCACCTTTCAGGCTCTTTCTCCACATGTAAGTGAGGATGGGGATAAATAAGAGGATTTCAGCAACAATCGTAATCCAGATGACTTCCCATTGTGCAAGTACATCATCTAGCAGAGCTCTTGGGTTACCTAGTGAAGCCACAACCCTATCCCATGTCGCAGATATTCCGACAACACCGAAGTTGACACCACCGAAACCAAGTAAAGAGGCGGTCATTGATGATGGGTTCTTTGTTTTGGCATTGACTTCTACGACTGCTTGTTCATGAATATGACTTTGATAGCTTTCAGCTGTCTTGGGTGTTATTCTAACACGTAGATTAACATCATTTTGCTTTGAAGGTAGAATGTAGAATGTCTGTACCCATATCGCCCCTGGTTCAAGTATCGAGGTACTGTCAGTATCAGGATACATCCTTGAAGTAGACACAGCATCAAGATGGAATGCCTTGGATTCAGGTAAGTCATTCTTGAATGAGATCTTGACAGGTGTCCATTTTCCTTGAACCATGACACCTTTGGGTAGGGTCACATCCATAATTTTGATACCCTCTTCAACTTCGATTGTCCGCTCAATGTCCAAAAGGAGTTTTTCCATAATTTGATCTCGTTTCTTCAGGAACACCTGGACGACATCATATCCAATGAGTGTTAGAGGTAAAATTAAGATTAGAGCTATTGAGTCACCTACAAATCGCTGGAGGAATATGGCAGTTCCACCACTGAGAGAAGCACCTTCCTGGAACTGACTACCATAGGCATAAATGAAATTCTGAGTCACACCCAATCCCACAATAGCGGCAATCACGTCAGTTCCTAATTTTTTCCATTGTCCAAAACTGAAAAGAAGGCCTTTATAGCTATCAGGTGACTCCTCCTTCGTGTTTTCCTTTCCTAGAAACCCTGTAAGCCATGCCCCAACTCCAATTGAAACTGAGCTTATCAGTGTACCAAGATGAAGTGAACTGAGATCACCATCTCCCCGTAAGATGTCTTCAAATTGAAGAACTATCTCACCTAGGCCTCCAGAAATACCTCCTATACCCCTACCAAAAATAATTGACGCACTCGCTGGGACGAATATTCCAATCTCAACAAGGTCTTGACCCAAACTTGGGAAAAGCTCAATATTGGCTGTTAGATCATTCACAAGAGTATACAAAACAGATAGGAAGCCTATTGCTATAGCCTTTCCACTGCCAGATTGTGATTGTTTTGCCTCGGTAGTTAGGTCACTCATCAACATTCCGTTTGAAGTATTCATAAAAATTCTCCGCCGGAATTCTCGGAATCTTTACCAATAATTTTGGGTGAAGTGATATTAGCCTGCGATTTCACTGACCTTAAATTAATATCTTTGTGTTTAAGAGAGTACTTCGCTATTTTATTATAATATTCGGTAAAAATCTAGTGGATAAGATACACGTACCGATATCTCCCAACAATCTTTATTAAAGGAACCGAGAAGCGAGAGCTTGTAAACGGTGTTCGGATGAAAGGAAAGTTTCTTGCATTTATGCTGATAATTAATCTTGGGGCAGGTTCATATCTTGGATATCTATTAACAGTCACACCTGAAGGAGTTGTGCCAGATGAGTTTGTAGGCTTAGCAGTTAGTCGCCAGAGTGAGGCATCGACTATACTTTCAGGACAGATTCTAAGCCAGCTAGAGAAGTTTGAGACACAGGCACTGGGTACTTCCGCTCTTCTCGACGATATCCTGCTAAACAAATCTTATATTCCCTCCCTGCCTTCATATTATCATGATCGTACAGCAGTCGTGCAATTGGACCTTTCAGAACTTCCTCCGAGTCCGTTCGTGAGTGAAGCTTACGGAATTGAGATTTCAGTCGGAGGATCTGCATATAAAATTGTCCCTGACACTTTTTTTGATGACTATGAGGCAACCTACTTAGAGACGGGGGACACTGATAATCCTTTCAATCAAATCCAAGATGATGTGAAGTCTGAGATACAATTAACCGCCAAATTAGATCACATCTTACCATCACTGTATGATCTTGATCCCAACACCGTTTGGATAGAATATACTTCTGAAAAGGGATATTCAAGATCGTTTCCGTGGTCATCTGTTCCTCAGATGTATGATGGAAGACAAAGTTCATGGTACAGTTCTGCCTCTACAGGTGCTAAAGACGTTATCATTCTTCTTGATAAATCAGGATCCATGGAAGGTGAGAGAAAATTAGGTGCAGTAAATGCAACTAAAAACATAATCAGCAGTCTCGGTGGTAGAGACCGGTTCAACATCCTGACGTTCTCTGATGAAATTGCATCCTTCAGCGATGCTCTATCTCTGGTAGGTGAGGATAATCAACTCGCCGCTTTTGATTTCTTAGATAGGATGGTCACCGGAGGAACCACAAATTATGATTTAGCTTTCACAGAGGGATTGGATAGACTCAACCGCTTTGGAAGTGACAGGAGGACGCCAGTAGTCGTATTTATCACAGATGGAGCGCCGACCATCGGTACCAGAGACAACAACACCCTGATTGAAAAAATCCAACAGGCAAATGGGCCAGTTGGTGCTCAATTCGTACTATTTGGAATTAGTTCTGAAACTGATCATCAACTTCTCTCCGAGATAGCAAATGAGATGGGTGGAGCAAATATCAGGATCAATACCACAGAGCAGATAGAAGGAGCAATTTCTAATTACCAGGATTTCCTTTCATTGAATAAACAAGCGGTGATCTCATGGAGTCTGCCATATCTTGACACCAATGGTCAAGGACTGGTCATCACTACTTCAATTCCTCTAATTGTAAACTCACAACTGAGAGGTGTAATAAGTGTAGATATCCGGCTTGAGACCCTTGTTGAATTCATTGTTCAAGATCAGTTATCCGAGAATAGCTATTCATATGTGTTTGATATCGCGGGAAACAGTATAGTACACCCCGATGTAGATCTAAACACTTCAACTGCTGAAACCATTCGTCAGCCTATTACTCAATTGGAGGTTGATACCGAGGAATTTGGTGAACTGCTCTCCCTTGCACAGAAGGATCAGGCGGTAACTCAATTATTAGATTATAACGGTCAAGATACTCTGGTATCATTCACACCCATTGGAAATACCTCAATGATCCTTGGAATGACCACTCCTTTAACAGATTTAATTCCCGATGAAGTAGAGGCGAAAATCAATTCCTTGGCAATAAACACATTGGCCTTTGTACCTGGTGTTGCTCTTGGACTTCTCGGAGCTCTGATTATGATTGTTCTTAGAGGTCGTCTTTTGAGAGAAGATGCACCACAAATTGTGGCTGAGTCTCCTCAGAATAGCAAGGAGGAAGAAGCATGAAATTGGGTATTAGGCCGGTATATGGTAGAGTTTTGGCATACAGTTTTCTACCACTTGTACTCATTCTCTTAGGTACCTATGGAGGGATCTATTTCCTTTCACCTAACATAGTTGCAGATTTATCAGAAGAGTTTCATGAGGAATTGGAAGCAGAACACCTGTATCTAAGTGTGGAGAAAGCCTCTCAATTGGAAACTCTATTGCAATCTCTTGAGCAAGGGTTAGACTTCTTGGGAGAGAAATATGAAGATGTACTCGAGGAGTTCACAGATACTGAAAGACCGAGTTATTACCATGATGTCTTACAAGATAAACTGAGTCCAAGACCTGAATTTTCAGAGAAATATAACAATACCGTCGATTTCAGTGTCTCCTCATACTATATCAATCCAAGTCTCAATTTTACTGATCTTAGCTCCCAGGTTAGAGGTGCCATTCAGGTAACCTCAATTATGGATTTATCATTTATTACGCTCTACGAGACACGAGATGACATTGATTGGATACGCCTTACAATTGATAACAATGTTGAGAGGGAATACCCATTTTATGGACCTAAAGATCCTTCATATAATCCATTCAATACCACCACTTACAATACAACAGTTGCGACCAATAGCTCAGAAATCATTTACTCTGCACCGTATAGAGACACAATAACAAATAGAACTCTGATCACACTCAGTAGAGGTATTCTTGTCAATGATGTTTTCAGAGGTACAGTATCTATTGCATATCAGCTCTCTGCAGTCAGTAGCACTATGTCACAACTTACCGACGTTGATAACAGGAGTTTCCTCCTGAGACAAAATGAAGTCGTGTACCACAGCAATTACAGCACTACCTCCCAAGTACTCAATGAAACAGGCTATCTAAATTCAATTTATGACTTTGAAACCAATACAACTGAATTCAATTCCTTGCTGGAAGATGCGACTTCTGAGCTGACGACTGATGTGATAGATTATGGGGATGCGGTGTATTTTGTCAGTGTAATTACCGTCAGATCATTTGTTTTCGGTTTTGTAACAGAGGATGTTCAACCTGAAATTATCGGTACCTTTGATCTGGTTACCTTGCTGATCGCACCTCTACTAGTTATTGGATTTTTCTTAACTCTGATTGTCCTATTATTGCGTAGATACGGAATATTGCGTAATGTGGGTCTTGAAACTCTTATGAAGCTCGAGCAATCACTAACTGATAAAATCGACAAGATCTCAGATCTGGATGTTGAAGATATTGGAGAAACTATTAGAGATGAGATAAAAGATAGGGGTGAAGAGTTGAGAGATCAAACAGAGCAAGGACTTGGTCAGAAAATCGATGAGGTCAAAAGCCAAATTAGCAATGTTGACAAAGTCGTAGCTGCAAAAATCAATGAAAAACTTGATAGTTTTGAGAACAGACTTGTAAGATCAGCAGAGGGAAATTTTGCAAATCCCACCGAATTCGCTCAGCAAGCAAAAGACAAACTCAACCTTCCAGTTGATAGAATTATCAACCTCGTGACAGATCCTGCAAGTTTTGTAGCTCGACAGGGTGAAGCTTTTGACCTTGACCTCACAAATACTGAAGAGATCCTGAAATTACCGAATAAGACTTCCAGATTGGCTAGTATCTTAATGAATCAGAATAGTATGGCGAAAACTGATTTTATTTCTTTAACACAAGTTCCTGAGAATGAACTTGATCCAATTCTCAATATAATGCCCGAGGAGACGGGTATAACCTCAGACACAGAGTCCATTTCATTCGATAAAGATAAGATCTCTCCGAATATGGTCAAAGTCCTCAGCATCTTCTACCAGATTTCTCCAGAAACTGGAATGGAAGGTATATCAGGACCAGGTTTAAACCCTGACCACCATGAGTCTGAATGATCAATCAAAAAGAGCGATAAGGGCGAGTGCACCAGGACCTGCATGTGCAGAGATTGATGAGCGAGCCCGAGTGATTCTAATTTCCACTTCAGGTTGATTTTTTCTGATTAGATTTGCCATTTTGTTGGCAAGTTCCTCGTCGTTTGTGTGAGTAATTGAAAAATGCTTGGGCAGCTTAGTTCCTTCAGAGGTCATAAGATTGTAGACCTTCTCGACACCAGCATCCATGTTTTTGACAGTTGCAATTGCTTCATTCTTGCCTGTTTCTGGCTCAACATAGGTTATAGGTTTCAATCCAAAGAGAGACCCTATCAGAAACTTGGGCATACTTACCCTTCCACCAGCACGGAGATACTTCAGTGTAGGAAGGGTGAGATATGTCTCGATCTTATCGACACGCTCTCTCATTGCAGTAACGATTGCATCAGGCTCAGCTCCTGCAGAAATCATTTCCAAAGCCAATTCAAGCAGATATACTACAGAAACGCTGGCAGATTTGGCATCTACAACTTCTGCCTTCATCCCATGTTCTTCTTCCAAAGCGCGTGCTGCCTGTATGGCAGAATTATAGGTTCCACTGAGACCAGATGAGACAGTTGCACAAATGATAAAATCAACTCCTTCATCTTTGAGGGCCATAAATTGCTCAAGAAAATCACCTGGGGAGGGTTGTGAAGTTTTCACTCTGAAGAGCTTTCTCTCTTCGAATTGACGGTAGTAGTTGTCAAAGTCGAAGTTCCGATCCTCTTTGTGGTTGGTTTCGTCAAAATTTACATTCATAGGTGTAATCTTGATATTGTGTTCATCGGCGAAATCAAAGGGTAGGTCTGAAGCAGAGTCAGTTACCAATCCAATCTTCATATATTTGGAAATAAGAGGTGCCAAATAAAACGATTAAGTTATAGGAAGAAACCCAGATTCATTGGTTTGTGACTGCATAAAAGTGAGGGATCATTTTAATCACAAGATAACCTTTGACTGACCACAATAACACTCTTGCAAAATTCCCAATGAGTAGGGATTGCTGTATATTGACATTCCAAGTTTCTTCTCGGACTGCGAGATGCAGAGGGAGTTCAAACAGAAAGGTAATTAGCCAAATAGCGATCAAGATAGCCATATCAGCTCGTACCAATCTGTGAAGTCGAAAATCGCCTATCCTGATTATCATCTGTAGTCCCGTGAACATCTCGATTAGCATTATGGGAGCGATCAAGAAAAACGCTCGGATCATATATGCCTCCTGATAAGTTCTCAGTTGATCTGGAGGAAGAAACGGATAAATTTGATAAGTGATAAATTGTGAGACTAATGCAATTCCCAGCATAAGATAACTCGTAGCTAGGTGCAAACGAAAGATCACTCTGATATCGCCGGATCTGATCACAAGTTATCGACACAGGTCAGTCTTAAAGGAGTTCTTTATTCTGAAGAGACGAACCGAAAATTGTGAAGGATAAGAAATATCTATTAGCTCTAAGGAATAGGGAACTTGTGTCTGATTTTCCCTTAATCTATGTTGAAGGAACTCCCAGAGAGCTTGGTTTGCAACATGGAAGGCAGTTGAAAAATAGAATTGAAAAAGTGATTGAGTTTTACAAACGTGTTTTCAAAAAACCTGAGTCAGAAGTTTTCCAACATGCAGCCCACTTTCAAAAACTCCTCACCGCAGAATTTCCAGACTACGCAACCGAAATAGAGGCTATCGCCGAAGGTGCAGAGATAGATCCACTTTGGGTTTATGCAATAAACGCCAGATCCGAGATATTGACGATGTTTGTTACAGAATGTACAGCAGTGTTCTCATCAGATGGTGGGATACTAGCGCAGAATTGGGATTGGGCAGGAGATTTAGAAGAACTTGTAGTTCTTTTGCATATCACTCGATCTGATGGACACCGAATATTGATGCTTGCCGAACCTGGAATCATCGGAAAAATGGGAATGAATTCATCGGGATTTGGTGTGACTTTGAATTTTTTATATGCGCCCGGCAAATTATCTGGATTACCCATACACGTTATGTTACGGGCTCTCCTAGATTGCACAGATTTGGAACAAGGAAAAAAATTAGCAGAACAGTATGCTCAAGGAAAAGGTGGGAATATTATTTGGGGATCCGCGGATGGCAACTATTTTAATTTAGAATTTGCGAATAATGAATTTTTTACATTAACAGGGCGATCGCATATGGTTCACACGAACCACTATCTTGGAAATGATGAATTGAACAGTGAAAGAGAGAGATTACAGAGTTCAATGCAGCGTTATGCTCGGGCAAATGAGATGATAAGTAGTTTTGATACCGTCGAAACCGCAACTCAAATCCTGCTTGACGCCTCTGGAGATCTACCAATATGCCGCCCATACGTTAATGACGAAGAGCTTGGCTCAATAGGTACTGTCTGTTCAATTGTTATGGATTTGAAATCCAAAATATTCCATTTTACTCCAGGCAACCCATATGATCATGAATTTAGAGCAATTGATTTTGGCCAAATGATGTCTCCCACAGATTAACACAAAGAAATGATGATAAAGGATAGGAGGTATGGTAGAAATAGCGTAAAGCTAGGTACATGGTATGAGAGAAAATCGACCAATTATTGAGATGCCCAGGATCATTGACGTTCGACCTGGTGCAATAAACCATCTCGAAGACACCTTGAAGAGATTGAACTTAGAAGGGAATGGGTTGATGATTGCGGGTAAAACAACGGTAGAAGTGGCTGGAAAGCAGATTATATCGATCTTAGAAGACAAGAACTACAATATTGATACAATGTTAATTGGAGATGCTACAGTCTCAGTTGGCAAGGAAGCAATTGAGAAAATTGCGGAAGTTGACGCAGATTTTGTACTTGCAGTAGGTGGAGGAACGAAAATCGATGTTGCTAAATATGCTAGTTTTAATTCGAACATACCTTTCATTTCTATACCTACAGTTGCATCACACGATGGAATTGCTAGTTCTAGAGCCTCTTTGAAAGGAATGGATACAAAGCACTCATTCGAGGCACATAGCCCTCTGGCAGTTGTAGGTGATGTACTGATTGTTTCACAAGCTCCAAAACAATATATGATTTCAGGGTGTGCAGACGTGATATCAAACAAAACAGCAGTCCTAGATTGGCAATTATCAAACCGATTGACAGGAGAACACGTCTCTCAATATGCCATCACTCTATCTCTCCTGATAGCTAATACAATCATCGAACAAAGGAAAATAATCAAAACAGATCTACTTGAGGGGACTAACACTGTCCTCAAGGGATTGATGACCAGCTCAATATCAATGTGCATAGCTGGGAGTTCTAGACCTGCTTCAGGCGCAGAACATATGATTTCACACCGGCTGGATCACTTAATCGAAAAACCTGCACTCCATGGTATGCAGTGTGGAGTTGCTTCAATTGTCACGATGTTTCTTCACGGTGGAGACTGGAAAGAAATCCGTGATACACTTCACGAGGTTGGAGCTCCCATTAGAGCAGATGAGATTGGTGTAGATAGAGACCAGATGATTGAGGCCGTAATTTCAGGACAAGATATCAGACCGGAAAGATTTACCATACTGTCAAATGGGATTACCAAAAAGGCCGCAGTACACGCTCTCACCGTTACGGGAATCATTGACTGATTGCGGAATCTTCTGAAACAGTTAATAATCAGGACTCAGAAGGCGTAGTATGGTTGAGAATCCCGAAAGAGCTTTTGAACTAATCAAGCGAAATACACAGGAGATTGTCGATGAGGGAGAACTGAGAGAACTCCTCACGAAAGAACGGGTCTCGGCCTATTGGGGTACTGCGCCTACAGGAAGAGTACATACCGGCTACCTGATTCCCATGGCAAAAATTGCCGATTTCCTTGATGTTGGAGTACATTTCAAGATACTTCTTGCCAACATACATGCATTACTGGACGATCTGAAATCACCATTTGAACTGCTAGAGCATAGAACTGAGTACTACAGACAAATTGTGATTGGGTTGCTGGAGGGTCTGGGTGTCGATATCTCAAAGCTTGAATTTGTGACCGGGACTGATTTTGAATTGTCTGAAAAATACTCACTGGAACTACTCAAACTTTCATCTGTTACCACCTTTAATCGCTCCAAAAGGGCTGGTGCAGAGGTAGTCCGACAAAAGGATGATGCCAAATTAGGGTCATTTATCTACCCTCTAATGCAATCGTTAGACGTCCCCCACCTCGGTTGTGATATCGCATTTGGTGGGATTGATCAGAGAGGAATATACATGCTCTCACGTGAAATTTTGCCAACTATTGGTTACGATAAACCAATCTGTGTTTTCAATCCTCTTCTCCCAGGTCTGTCAGGTGGTAAGATGTCAGCCTCTGATACCGGGTCAAAAATTGATTGTCTTGACACACCAAAACAGATCAAGAAGAAGATAAACAAGTCCTATTGCCCTGAGAAAGAAATTGAGGGCAACGGAGTTTTGGCTATGGTAAAAAATGTAATCTTTCCGTTCCTGGAGAGGAGGGAGGAAATCTTCCTGATTGATCGTCCGGAGAAATTTGGAGGACCCATTGAATATAGTGCTTATGATCAGTTAGAAGAAGCATTTGTTGCAGGAGATCTTCATCCTGCAGATCTGAAACAGGGTACTTCAAAATATGTCAGTCTGATACTTGAGAAAGTCAGAGAAAGGTTCGAGTCACGACAGGAATTACTCCAAAATGCGTATCCTGAGAGTGAGTAATATTATTGAGTACTCTGTAGGGTCAATGGGCATTCTAATAAAGTAGAATTCCTAATCAGAGTAGGTCTATAGTAGTGCAAAATACAGAGAATTTAACTCTCCCACAGTTATTCAGTATTTTCAACGATCCCCAAATTGCAGTAGATCCATCCACCTCGACAATAACCAGAGAAAATTTCTTCATACTCATCAATTTCGTAATAAGTAAAGAAGAGAGATCGATCCGTGTAGAAGAAATTTTCGAGCAACAGGAAATTGTGACACTCATAACTGAGTTTGATAAATACGAACTAGCACTACTGTGTCATCATGTTCTGGCGATAAATATCGAACAATTCAGTCAAGATGTTCGTAAACAGCTG